>JBCBKZ010000053.1:0-14408 GCA_038520955.1 Bacteroidota bacterium
GTCTCAAAAGGAAGTAGCACATTGAAAATGAAAGAATTATTATCCGGAACCCGCTCTAATACACCTCCCACCACTAGTTCAATAGCTTCTTTATTTTTTACATGTAAGGTCAAGGACTTGCCTATTGGATCTTCCCATTCGAATAAGGCTTTAGCAAAAGCTTTCGAAAGGAAAACTTGTTGACTTTCTTTAAAATTCTGCTTCTCTCCTGTGAGCAAAGGGAAATTAAACATCTCAAAGAATGAAGGGTCAGCATAGGCAATTTCTTCACGAAAAGGTTTTTGATGTTCAGCCAGGATTAGGCCATCATCTGTGATGTATCTACAGTATTTTACAATGGATGTGTTCTTATTGGAGAGTTCAGGAGGTAGGGGGACGGGCGACTGAATCCGTATTATCTCTCTGTCTGCACCATCGGAAGTATGACTATGAATCTTGTAAATATTGGCAGTTTGAGGAGATGTGTGATGGGAATCAAACTCCACTTCATAAGCAACAAAGAGGTAAGCGGTAATACAGCAAGCCAAAGCCAGACCCAGACCTATGGTGTTAATGAGGTAGCTAAGTTTGTTTTTGGAGAATATCCTGAAGGCAATCTTGATGTAAGAAACCTGAACGTTAAAATATGTCGGTATGAAAGTTTGGAAGCCCCTTACAGCAAAAGGTCTCACGTAATTCAATACCTGGAACCAATAATTTAGGGTTGCTCTTCGCGGAGATGTGTGTTCCTGATTATAACAGAACATTTCATACAAGTCCCCCTCCACCTCTTCAGCGATCTCATCTTTGAGAAACCAAAGAAGGAACATTCTGGCATACTTTGGGGGTTGGACTTGCTCTCGTTTCATACTTGAAAGAAGCTTAAAAGCCTGGTGTATAATTATCTATGGCTAATGGTGGATACTGATTCCATAGGGAAAGCTTGGTATCTCGGGAGGCAACTAAAACTCGCTGGCCTTCAGCAGTAATAGAGAAGATGCGTCTTCTTCGCCCTCCTCTTTTGGCAGTGGGACTCCCGATTTCAGACTTTACGATTCCCTTTTTTTCCAGTCTGTTTAAGGTAGAATGGATAGCTCCTATAGAGACAGTTCTCCCGAGCTTTTCCTGGAATCCTTTGGCTAAATTGAATGCATAGGCTTCCGATCCCAGTATCCCCACCAATAACAAAGTGGTCTCTTCAAATTCTCCCAATCGAATCTCAGGCATATTTGTTACTAATTTGTATAACAAATATACAAAAGATTTTTATTTGTTCTACATTTTAGTAACAAAAAGATGGAAAGCTGATAAATCTTTTATGATTATGGCTCCCAATTCTGGTAGTGTTAAGGTAAAATTTGCAGGTGTAATCAAAATAACTCAGACAAAAAAAGGCTGCCAATTGGCAGCCTTAATAAAAATCATTCAATTACTCTTTTTTAACTCCCCATAAACTCATCATAGCTTTGGAGAGAAAGAGATTCCATTTCTTTCTTATTTAGAAACTTTTCCACCTTAGACCAGTGCTTAGCCTTTATCTCTTCAAAGGTAACTTTAGCAGCCTTCATTCTTTCTTCCAGCAGACTCAGGTTCTCCATTTCAGAAGAAGAAGGAGCAGCATAAGACTGAGCTACTTTGGCGAATAGGTCGGCCATCTTCTCCCTTAGTTCAGGTTCAGCTGAATCTACATAGTTGTCACCGGTAGTAACTACCAGTGTCTCCTTTAGAGAAGTCAGTTTAGCAATCAAAGGATCTGCTACCTTGGCTCCGCCGGCTGCAGACACTTGTTCTGCCTTGCCCATGATTTCATCCAACTCATACACCATATAAGCTAACTCTTCTGACATGTTGAATAGCTTCTGAGTAGTCTCATGGTTGGCGATTCTCTCACTATCCGTGATGAGGGAATTAGGATCATTTTCTATGCTGATGGTAGTCTCATAAGTTTCCTTGCCCTTAGTCATAACCACCTTATAAGTACCCGCTTCTACTCTGGGAGAAGTAAATCCTCCTCTGGCAAAGGTCTTCGCCTTGGCCATTTTAGGCTGTCTGGTTCTTCCGTTCCAGCTTACCACATTAATGCCCTTGGCTTTTCCCGCCTGAAGCTCAGTCAGAACCTTTCCATTCTCATCCTGAATCTCCATAGTCATCTTCCCAAAGATGTGCTTCCTTTTCAGGTAGTAGATGACTTTAGCTGTTGAAGATTTACTTTCTCCTACAAACTCACGCTCCATGGTGGTACCTCCAAAAGGGCTGGTTTCCTTGAAAATACCCGGAGGCACGTCAAAGAAGTGAACGCTCTTGGCTAGTACTTCCTGATTTAGCTGACGCAGTGGGCTAATGTCATCCAGGATGATTACCCCTCTACCGTGCGTACCCATTACCAGATCATTGGTTCCCTTATGTAGGGTCAAATGATGAATAGCTACAGGAGGAACATTATTGGTAAACTGGCTCCAGTTTTTCCCACCATTGATAGTGATGTACAGACCAAATTCAGTTCCCAGGAAGAGGAGATCTTCATTTTCATAATCTTCCTGTATACTTCTGGCAAAACCGTAAATGTCATCAGTGGCTATGGAAGTCCAGCTCTGACCAAAGTCAGTGGTTTTGTACACATAGGTATTCTGATCACCACTGGTATGTCCGTCAAAAACAGCATAAGCGGTACCTTTTCCATGTACACTGGCTTCTATGTGGTAAGTCCAGGTATTAGCTGGTAATCCTTCTATATTAGCTATGGTATTGGTCCAGCTCTTTCCGCCGTCTTGCGTCACCTGTACATTTCCATCATCTGTACCTACCCAGATGATGTTCTCATCCAGGGGAGATTCTGCAATGGTAAATATGGTACAATGGTTCTCAGCACCGGAATTATCCGTAGATAGGCCCCCTGATTCTGACTGATTCTGCTTGGCAGGATCATTGGTAGTCAAGTCTGGAGAAATGATTTCCCAGCTTTCTCCCATGTCCTCTGATTTATGGAGGAACTGGCTTCCCATGTAAAATCTATCAGGCTGGTGATCACTGATGGCCATGGGCGCATTCCAGTTGAATCTATACTTCTCATCTCCCTTCTTAGGAAGTGGCTGTACCTCTCTGGTTTGTAGCTTCTCCATGTCATAGCGCCATACGCGCTCAGCACCCTGCATTTCTGAGTACAGAATCTTTTTGGTTGGATGTCTCATGACTCTGAATCCATCCCCTACTCCCACACTTTCCCAGTCTCTGGCGTTTACGCCACCGGGAGAGCTGGAAGGGGCATACCAGGAACCATTGTCCTGAAGCCCGCCATATACGTTGTAAGGAGTTTCATTGTCTACGCTGATATGGTAGAATTGAGAAAGGGGAAGATTCTCTACTATTTCCATGGTAGTTCCTCCATCCCAGCTTCTATACAATCCACCATCAGTAGCTACATACATTCGGTCAGAGTTATTGATATCAAAAGCGATATCATGTATGTCTGCGTGCATATACCCAAGGTCTTTGAAGGTACTCCCGCCATCTTTACTGATAGAACCAAAGAGACCTGCTTTTACGACTACATCAGGTTTTTTGGGATCTACTACGATTCTTGAGAAATAGAAAGGTCTCACCACCAAACCGAAATCACTGTTGCTCAACTCCCAGTTGGCCCCAGCATCTGTAGACTTGTACAAACCTCTCTTATCCTTGTCTTCAGTTTCCAGCACTGCGTACAATACCTGATTATCAGAAGGAGCTACGGTAACGGCAATTCTTCCCAGCTTTCCTTCAGGGAATCCGTTGTGGATTTTGTCCCAGGTTTTCCCGCCATCCGTGCTCTTAAACAGGCCACTTTGGGTACCGCCGGAGTTGAAAGACCAGGCAGTTCTCCTGAACTCCCACATGGAGGCATAGAGGGTATTAGGATCCTGAGGATCTATGATTAGATCTCCACAACCCGTATTCTCATCTATGTAAAGGACTTTCTCCCAGGTTACTCCTCCATCAGAGCTGGCAAAAACGCCTCTCTCTTCACTTCCATTCCATAGGGCGCCCAGTACACCTACATACATTTTACTGCGATCAGTAGGATCTATTTCTATGCTGGAGATTCTCTCTGATTTTTCAAACCCTACTTTCTTCCAGTTGATCCCACCATCTGTGGTTTTATACAGACCATCACCAACCGAGACACTGTTTCTTGTCCAGATCTCACCTGTTCCTACCCATATGGTTTTCTCAGGATCATGGGGATCCAGTTTTACCTTTCCAATGGACTGAATATGATCATCAAAGATAGGCTGGAAGGAAGCGCCTCCAGTTGTGGATTTCCAAACCCCACCACCGGCAGTTCCTATGTACAGGACTCTGTCATCAGTAGGATGGCTTTCAATGTCAATGATTCTTCCGCTCATCAGGGCTGGGCCTATATGCCTGGCCCGCATATCGCCGAAGAGTTGTTTCCCTTCCAGGATAATTTCTTTCTGCTGTGCCAGTAAAGAAGAACTGGCACAACAGAGTATAATTAGAAGTAATCTTTTCATAAGTCAGTAGGCAGTTAGGCTTATTCTTCGCTAGAAGCAGTGGGAGTTGGGAAAGCAAAAACCGTCTCGTCAACCTCAGGGTTCAACACGATTTCTGTAATGGTGATGGGCTGAGACTGTCCATCCTTAATGCCTTGCGTAAGGGCATATGGGAATATCAGATCCCCTACCTCTCTGTAGTCTCCAGAAGTGATACGCTGAATTTTACCAGCCATAGGTCCGCTAGGCACTTCAGACTCCTGTGCCAGTACCACAAAATACTCCTTATCAAAGTAGTAGAAAGTAACATCTTCTATTTCCTTTCCATCTATGGTTTTGGGTTCTTTGACCAGCTTCACTTTATAGGTATCAGCGCCATCTATGCTCTCTTCGCCCATCAGCTCTACAGTGTAGCCTTTCTCTTTATAATCCAGGAAAGAATCAGGAAAATCATTGGCGTCCAGCTTCATGTTGGCAGTCATTTCCGCGTCTGCTTTCTCGGCAGACATGGTTTGGAAGTTTGTGCTCCAAAGCGTCTCCCCGTCAAACACACCTTGCATGATGGAATTTCCCTGGAAATTCACGCTGGTATACTGCTTGCCATTCGTCATGGACACTATCTCCAATGGAATGACCATCCCTCCTTGGTTTACTTCAGCCATCATCTTGATTCCTTTCAGGGCTTTCCAGTTGTCAATTCCCCCGGTGTTTTCCAGGTAATTATTTATCACTTCGTCTACTGTAATGTCCTGTGCCTGCACGCTAAAGGTAACAGCCAGACATGCTATGAATGTTAACAATGTTCTTTTCATGTAAAAAGGGGTTTAGTAATTGGTTAAAATCAAGTCAGAAGATACATAAGATCTCCTATATATATGGCCACAATCTATTTGTCAGCCTATTTAGCCTTTCAGTTGGGCCATTTAATAGACAATTGAAAATGCAAAATGTAACCAGTAAGTGGTTCTACATGAAGAACATACTTTTTACAGGAAATGCTACTCGTACCTGATGGCCTCTACAGGATTCTTCCTGACTGCCTGAGAAATATGGTATCCCACACTTAGCATAGCTATCACAAGAGCCAGTATCCCTGCCAGTACAAACACCCACCAGCGGATATCAATGGAAAAAGTAAAGCGGTCCAACCAGTTAGATACCCCCCACCAACTTAGCGGGATCGTCAGGGCCAGAGATACTACCACCAGCAAAAGGACCTCCTTGCTCAACAGGAACCATAGCTGTCCTCCGCTGGCACCCATAATTTTTCGAATTCCTACTTCCTTGGTGCGTTGTGCGAGAGAATAGGCGATCAGTCCAAATAACCCCATGCAAGCAACCAATATGGTCAAGAAGGTGGTGAAGGTAAAGATCTTACTCACCCGTTCATCCTCTTCATAGAAACGAGCTATTTGCTGATCCAGGAAATGGTATTCCAGGGGTGTCTCCGGGTCCAGTCTGGCCTGCACTTCTTCAGCGTAGGCTATGACCTCAGCCTCATTATCTCCCTTATATCGGCAACTGAAGTAGTCCATACGGGTGATGGGATTGGCCCAATAGCCAATGACAGTAGGATCAATTTCATTGTGCAGGGATTTTACATGGAAGTCTTTTACTACTCCCTGTACAGTCATAGGATAAGAAACCCCGTTTAGGAATATTTGAGAACCCACAGGAGAAGAAAGCCCCAGGGCTTTTGCGGCAGTTTCGTTGATGAGTATAGAGGAGGAGTCTGAAGCCACATTTCCACGAAAATTATTCCCCTCTGCCAGGGTCATCCCAAAGGTACTCAGGGCATGTTCATCAAAACAGAAGAATAAACTTTCCAGGGAGTCCGATCTATTCCCTTGAGGCATAAGGGTAACTTCACTAATGAATTTCCATTCCCCAGGGACTCTGGAAGAGGTAGCTACCTCTGATATGGCAGGGTGTTTTTGAAGTTCATCCTTAAATACCTCAAACTTCTCCCTTGCCGTGCGGCTGTTGATGTCTATAACTAACAATTTTTCTTCTTCAAAGCCCAGGTCTTTCTGTTGGATGTAGTTCATTTGCTGGTAGACTACTATGGTGCCCACCAATATAGCCAAGGTTCCGATGAACTGTACCACCACCAGTACACGCCTGAGGTTTCTACCATGAGATAAGCCAGAAAGTTTTCCTTTGAGGACTCTCAAAATTTTGAGATTTGCGAGGACGAAGGCCGGAAATATACCTGCCAATAGCCCGATAAGCAGGGTTGCCCCCAATACAAATAGGAGGATGTCCCACTCAAAGAGCATCATCCAATCAAAGGCTTTTCGGGCCACTTCATTGAAGGGTTTAAGTAGCAGGAAGGTCAGACCTCCTGCTAGGAGTAAGGCCAGGAAAGCTGTCAGAATGCTCTCCATTAAAAACTGGAATATAATCTGCCCCTTTTGGGCACCTATGACTTTTCTGATGCCTATCTCCTTACTTCTCTTCACGGATCTGGCGGTAGCCAGATTTACGTAGTTGATTCCAGCTACGATCAGCACAATGAAGGCCAGCCAAGCAAAAAGGGTTAAGTAGGTTTTTGATCGCTGGGTATCGGTAGAAGAAAGAAGATCGAACTCCAAGTTCTCCGAACCAAAGTGGACCTCCTTGAGGGCCTGTAGCTGATAAGCTCTGTCCGGCTCTGAACGGTAGTTGGCCTCAAAGGAGCTCAGTTGGGACTGGAACAAAAACGGATCTATGGGCGCATCCGCTAGCACATATTCATACCTGAAGATCCTGTTATTCCCCCAACTGAAGAACATATTCCTGAGTTGCTCATTTCCAAGCAGGGTGGAAATGGAGAGGGCAAAGTCAAACTGTATATGAGAGTTTGTGGGAGGATCTTTTAGGATACCGCTAACCTGAAGCTCTCCTGATCTATTGAAAGAGACTCTTTTCCCCATAGGATCTTCTTGCCCAAAGTACTTCCTGGCAGTAGATTCAGTAAGAATGATCTGTCCCGGCTCACTAAGGCAACTGGCTCTATCTCCCTCTATCAACTCAAAATCAAACAGACTGAGAAAGTGCTCATCTGTGATTAGGTAGTTTCTTTCATTGAATTGCCGGAAATTACTACTGTCCCCCACCATCATGACAGCCTGTCCAAACTGGACCATGGTCGTGGACTCTGTAAACTGCGGAAAATCCTTTACCAGTGTACTCCCAACCGGGTCTCTGGTAGCTGCAAAATACCTGGCTTCTTCATCTGTTCCTTCGACCTTTTCCACTACACGGTAGATCCTGTCAGCTTGGCTATGGAACAGATCAAAACTCAGCTCTTCCTTTCCATAAAGTGCGATCAACATCAGGCAACAAAGCCCTAGGGCCAGTCCCAGAATATTGATGATGGTATATTCTTTCTGAAAAATGAGGCTTCGTACAGCAGAAAGTAGATAGCTTTTTAACATAATGGTAGGGATGGGATTCCAGTCCAGAGGTCTTCTCCCTCTAATGGTGGAATAGTTAAAAAAAGTAAGTACATCCAGGATAAATCTCCTTCTCGCTTTCTTTTCCCCCTTTTCTTCCACATTCCTTAGATACATCTCCTCTATATCACCACTTACCTCTTCCCATAAGTCATCTGCGCAGAACCATTGTAAAAATCGTTCTGCCCATTTAGGTGGAGAAGAGGTAGGGGTATTTCTCACGTAAGCGGGGTTAATAGCCTATTTCAAAGCGGGGAATCATATTCCAAAGTCGGGTTCTTTCTTCCTGAATTCCATGTGCAGCCTGGTATCCGAGGCGTGTAACCTGATAGAGCCTTTTTCTGCGCCCTCCCCTATCCTGAGTGGCCCCACCTAGTGAAGACTGAATGAGTTTCTTTTTCTCCAGTCTCCTTAACACCGTATGTATGGCACTCAAGGAAAGATCATGCCCGGTTTGGTCAACGTACACATCACGTACGCTTACCCCATAGGCCTCATCTTTCATTAGTAGCAGGATGAGTAGAACAGTTTCTTCCAGGTTTCCTAATCTATATCCCATGATTCAGTCATTGATAGGGATCAAAGTAATGGTTCCGTAAAGAATTTACAAATATTATATAAACATTTGTAAAACATATATCTAAAAGAGAAGGCCCATAAAATGAGCCTCCAGAAACATTATGCTTAGTTAAAGGCGAAGTTTACACTTCCACCTGATGTGTGCATTCTTACAGGAATTCCTCCTCCATTAATAGAACCTGAAACATGGTTCTTTTTCATACTTCCTCTGAAGTTGGAAATCTCATCTACATTCACTCTTCCCCCATGTAGGTCCAGGTCCATCCCTACTCCTGCAGGTACTCTGGCTCTGATTCCGCCACCACTGGTAGAAAGAGATAACTTTTTCGTCAATCCGGAAATATTTACGTCTATACCTCCCCCACTGGTAGAAGCTTTTACTGATTCAGCATAACCGGAAATACGGATAGGTCCTCCGCTAGTACTTACATCCAGGTCGCCTCGGTTATTCTCCAGTTTGATTCCTCCTCCGGAGGTACGTCCATAAATATCACCCTCTGATTCTACAATGGTGATTCCTCCCCCACTGGTGCTAACTCTGACACTTCCTTTCTGTCCACTTACTTTAATGCCCCCACCGGAAGTACTGGCATCAGTATCTCCAGAAACATTTACCATAGAGATTCCTCCTCCACTGGTTCTTAAGGTGTGCTCACCATCTACATTGGCCAGGTATAATCTACCTCCGCTGGTTTTCAGTTCAGCAGACATCTCCTTTGGGACATTTACTTCAAAATGGAAACTCACATTCTTGAATACAGAGTTCCACCAGTTTCTAGCGCCATCTTTTCTCTTAGTATAAGCAACAACAGTGTTGCCTTCTTTCGCGATTTTAATTTCGAAGCCATCTGTTAATTCTGACATGAAATCATCATTAGCAGATAGAACTCTTCCATTTCTTTTCACAAATACATTTACCTCTACTTCATTTCCACTGGTACCATTAACTTCTATCTTTCCACCTGAGGTGGTCACTTGCAATTGACCTGGCCCACTCATGCTAAAAGTCTTTCGAATGGTGGGTGTGTCATCTACCGGATTTGCCTGTACACCCACCCAAAGAAAGAGGGCAATCATGCACAGGGAGTTGAATACGATCTTTTTCATAGCTAATACCTAAGGATTTTGCGGTTTTCTTTCTATCAGTGACAACAATAATGTGGGCTAGTTGCCTCTAAATAAGGGAAATCTTTTTGAGCACAGAGCATGTTTCCCCTACTTGTCTTTAAGTACCTATCCAATAAGCTTACCATTTGTATGACACCCAAAGGGGTCAATTTCATATTCTGATAGAACTAATAATAGTGGAATCTCTTCAAGATTCATGAACCAGAACCTTGAAGAGGTTCCATTTTTTAGATTTATAGTTAGTTAAGAAGAATTATCCCGACTGGATCACACCATTTCAGTAGCTATAGATTCTATCTGCCTATTCCTTAAAAATTCAGCCTCTCCAAAACTTAGGAACACAAATTTTCTTCAAAATTGCTCCCTATTTTCCCTGAAATCAGTATTCCAGAATCCTCAATTCCGAATCTTCTCCTAAAACCTATCTGTTTAAAAGAAGGTCTAAGCAATTTTGGTATATTCGATTTAATACATTCAACCCAATTAACGAACCACATGAGAAAACCGTTCACATTGTTAATTTTACTCTTCTCAACTATCATGTTCCTTTCTCATTCCACCATTGCCCAAATGGAGGAGTCGACATTTAAGGGAATGAAGTTCAGAAGCATAGGGCCTGCATTTTCTTCTGGAAGAATAGCAGACATAGCCATACATCCCCAGGACGAAAACGTTTGGTACGTAGCCGTAGCTTCGGGCGGGGTTTGGAAAACCGTAAATGCCGGTACTACCTGGAAACCCATTTTTGATGATCAGGCCGTTTACTCCACCGGTTGTGTCACCATAGATCCTAACAATCCCAGCACAGTTTGGGTAGGAACAGGTGAAAATGTAGGAGGTAGGCACATAGGTTTTGGAGACGGTATTTATAGAAGTGAAGATGGCGGCATGAGCTGGACCAATATGGGCCTACCCGAATCTGAGCACATCTCCAAAATCATCATCCACCCTGATAACTCTGATGTGATGTGGGTAGCTGTACAAGGCCCCCTTTGGTCTGCAGGTGGAGAAAGAGGCGTATTTATGTCCACAGATGGTGGAGAAAGCTGGACTCAAACCCTGGGAGATGATGAGTGGGTAGGTGCTACCGACCTGGCCATAGATCCCAGAGATCCCATGACTATTTATGCCGCTACCTGGCAAAGACACAGAACCGTAGCTGCCTATATGGGCGGTGGACCGGGAACGGGGCTTCATAAATCTACTGATGGTGGAAAAACCTGGAAAGAACTGAAGTCGGGACTACCTAAATCCAATATGGGGAAAATAGGGCTGGCCATTTCTCCCATCAATCCTGATGTGCTCTACGCAGCTATAGAGCTGGACAGACGTACGGGTGGCGTATATAAGTCCACCGACAAGGGAGAAACCTGGAAGAAGCAGTCTAATGCTGTGGCTGGGGCTACCGGACCCCACTATTATCAGGAGCTATATGCCTCTCCTCACGCATTTGACAGAATTTATCTGGTAGACGTGAGAATTCAGGTATCTGATGATGGAGGGAAGACCTTCCGCAGACTGAAGGAAGAACATAAGCACTCAGATAACCACGCTATCGTATTCAAAGCTGATGATCCTGACTATCTGCTGATAGGAACTGATGGAGGGATCTACGAAAGTTTTGACCTGGCAGAAAACTGGCGTTTCATCAATAACCTGCCGCTGACCCAGTACTACAAACTGGCAGTAGATGATGCCGAACCTTTCTACAATATTTACGGGGGTACGCAGGACGTGAATACACATGGCGGACCTTCCCGTACCGATAATCTACATGGAATCAGAAATGCCGACTGGTACATTACCCTTTTTGCGGATGGACACCAGCCAGCTACCGAGCCTGGCAATCCTGACATAGTGTACTGTGAGTGGCAGCAGGGGAACCTTACCCGTGTAGACAGAACTACAGGAGAGATCGTATACATACAGCCTCAGCCAGCAGAAGGAGAGCCTTACGAGCGTTTCAACTGGGACGCGCCCATTCTGGTGAGCCCACATAAGACTACCAGACTGTACTTCGCTTCTCAGCGTGTGTGGAGATCTGAGGACAGAGGAGATTCCTGGACAGCCATTTCTGGCGACCTCACCAAGGATGAGGAAAGAATCACCCTGCCTATCATGGGTAAGCAGCAAAGCTGGGACAACTCATGGGATATGCTAGCCATGTCTAACTATAATACCATCACTTCCCTAGCAGAATCACCTCAGCAGGAGGGACTCGTGTATGCCGGTACGGATGATGGCATCATTCAGGTAACTGAAGACGGGGGTGCTAACTGGAGAAGGATAGACGTAGGAAGTCTCCCAGGTGTACCTGATCTGGCTTTTGTGAATGACATCAAGGCAGATATGTATGATGCTTCCACCGCTTACGTATGTTTGGACAACCATAAGTATGGCGACTATAAGCCTTACTTCCTGAAAACCACTGATAAGGGAAGAAGCTGGACCTCTATGACAGATGGCCTTCCTGAAAAGACCCTGGTTTGGCGCTTTGTGCAGGATCATGTAAAAAAGGATCTGATGTTCCTAGCTACTGAATTTGGCATCTATTTCACTGTAAATGGTGCAAATGACTGGACCAAGTTGAGTGGTGGTGTGCCTACCATTCCATTCAGAGATCTGGCTATCCAGAAGAGAGAAAATGACCTTGTAGGCGCTTCATTCGGCAGAAGTTTCTACGTACTGGATGACTATGCTCCACTAAGAGAAGTAAATCAGGATCAGATGGAAGATGAAGCTACGCTATTCTCTGTGAGAAAAGCCTGGTGGTATATCCCAAGAGGAATTCTGAGTTTTAATAACTCCAGAGGAAATCAGGGTGCTTCTCACTATGTAGCTCCGAACCCACCCTTTGGGGCAGTATTTACTTACTACCTGAAGGATGGATTGACCACAGCTGCTTCAGATAGAAAGAAAGCCGAGAAGGAGCTAGCCAAGGACGGAAAAGATATCAGCTTCCCAGGCTGGGATGCAGTAGAAGCAGAGAAGAATGCCAGCAAGCCCAAGATCTGGTTTACTGTGAAGGATAGCGATGGAAATATAGTTCGTAAACTCACCGGACCTACTTCCAAAGGCTTTCACAGAATCTCCTGGGATCTTAAATACCCCAGAGGAGAATTCATAAGTCCTAATGATAAAACCAGCCTGGATAAGGCTTCAGGCTTAATGGCTGCTCCTGGTACTTATACTGTAAGCATGAGCAAGGAAGTTGACGGTGTCATTTCTGAGCTGTCGGGTGCTATTGAGTTTGAGGTAGTACCACTAAGAAAGGGGGCTTTAGAAGGATCCAGCCCTGCTGAGACTGCCGCCTTCTGGCGTGAGTTGGAATCTACCAGTAAGGATGCTTCTGTCCTTAGAGCTCAATTTGGCAATCAGATGAAGAAACTCGGTCTGATGAAAACTTCACTGGAAAGATCTCTGATTTCTCCTGGAGACATGAACACCAAGCTTCACGAACTGACAGGAGAATACCAGGCGCTGAGAAGACAGCTGTTTGGATATAGTTCCAAGTCTCAGGTAGGTCAGAAAAATGATCCTACCATCAATAACAGACTGGGCATGGTCTTCAATGCTGTGAGTAATTCTACCTATGGTCCTACTCCATCTGCCAAGGCTTCTTTGGAAATGGCACAGAAGGAAGTACGTAGCATGAAGAGCAGTCTGAAAGCATTGTCAGATAAAATGGCAAGTTTACAAGCTGATATGGAAAAAGCAGGAGCTCCTGCCATAGAATAGATTCTCTTGTAAGGCAAAAACTATGGCCACAGATTCACAAATAATTAGTGAATCTGTGGCTATTTTTTTCAGATAAAGTATTTTCTATTTTCGTGCAAAACGCCTCCCTTTCTTTCTTATACTCTCATATCCGGCCTATCCGTTAGAATCCTACTTATTCTCACAACTTTACTTTTCTACATTTAGACAATTTGGGTTTCGTACATAATTAACCAAACTAACATAAACGAAGCCATGAAGCACTTTGTCATTTCTTTGCTTTGCTGTTGTATGCTTTCCCTACATGCACAGGAAGAAATCAAACCGTCTGAGCCACAGCTCTTCTACCAAAAAAAACTGTTTAAGGAGCGATACCAACAAAATCAGATAAATCCTTTTAGTACCCTTGCTGGTGTAATCCTTCGACTAGACAGCCTTTTATCAAATGAAGGATTGGCTTCTGATGAGCTCCAGCGTCAAAAGTTTGTGTATGACAATGAGGGCAAGATCACAGAGATCTACTTTGCTGAAAAAGAAGACACTACTTCAGCTTATTTTGATACTGAGCGAGAACTTTTCACCTATGATGAGACAGGGAATCTAATCATGGATAAGTCTGAGGAATATTCTTTGGATAAGCAGCAGTGGTTTACAGATAATACGGTAAACATGATGTATGACTCCATCGGAAACCTGCTTGAAGAAACTTCGTTTAGGTTTGAATCTGAGTCAGATACCATTTCAAGTGGTGACAAGATCATAAATACCTTTGATGAAAATGGAAATAATACAGCCATAACTAACCTGGGATATAATACCAGCACGGAAGCATTTCAAGCTTTCAGAAAGGACTCCATGTTTTATGATGAAGGTCACAATCTCATCACACTCATATCCTTATCTTATTCATCTGGTGATAGTAGCTGGGAGGCAAATAGTCAACGGACATTTACTCGTAACGAAGTGGGCGCCCTTCTCCAGGAAACGGTTTATTCGTGGAATACAGATAGCAGTTCATGGGATACTACTAATATCACAACTTTCTCTTTAGATGCCAGCAATAAGCTTACAGAAGAAG
>JBCBKZ010000540.1:0-4370 GCA_038520955.1 Bacteroidota bacterium
ATCTCGTCAGAGCTCGCTCCATGAGGCGAGGGATAGGTGTTTTCTTCGCTTTTAGTCTTCAGCGTCCTGTTGTTCTTTCTCCACCTGAAGTGAAGTAGGTTCTGGATATACATCACTTAGAGAATATATGGCGCTTCTGTTTTTTGAGAAAACTCGTAGTTGTATTACGATGATGACCCCGACGATGGCAAGTTCTAGGAAAAAGAGCGGATCCATTAGACAAATAATTACATTTCTTGCTTAGAGAATTTTCTTGTATGGAATATTCGACAAAGAGAATGCCATTTGGCTGAGAAGGGGTATATAGGGGTATAGGGCCTATTTTTAGGGATTGAAATTCTCAAAATGAGAAAACCATTATCATTTCGGGAAAGGAATTCGTTGTTTGAATACCTGAAGGCCTGATTTTCATTTTTTGAGCCATATCCATAAAGGAAAGGAGAAAGGTCTGATCTTTGTGAATAATGGATTAGATGAATCCTTTTGGAAAAAGAAAAACTACTTAACCTTTCTCATTTCCCTGAAAGGAAATTTCCTAACTTTATGCTTAAGGAGTTTTAATGTTTTCATGAATAAGCCCGTAGTATTTCTCTTTGCTTATCCATTGGGTCTGACCATTCTTTGCCTGTTACTCTCACTTGGTAGCTGTACGTTTAACAAGAGAAACCTCAATATTTATAGCCCTGATGAATCTATCAGGATGACTGTCTCCAGTAAGGCTGGGCAGCTATTCTATTCTGTTGTAAAAGAAGGCGAGCTCATCATAGAGGATACGCCACTAGGCTTGTACCTGGATAGCGAGTGGCTAGGGAGAAGGGTGAGATTAGGTAAACAGAAAGACACTACTTATACCCTCTTTACAGATCAGGGCCCAGTAGCTACACGCTTTGCGTCGGTCCCCATTCTTCATAGAAAATCCGGCTTAAGATATGTCCTGACGCTCAGAGTTTCTTCTTTAGGATTTGCTTACAGATATGAACTCTCTACCAGAGAGAATGACCTGAAGAACTATCAAAAGTTAGTGGAGAAAGGCGCCTGGAAGTTTCCGGAGGGAAGCGAGCTCTGGTATACCTACCATCAGGTGGAAGATGGTGTAGTCCAAACTAAGCCAGTGGAAGAACTCCAGTCCAGTGAAATCTTAGACCTACCTATATTAGTCAGCCTGGGAGAAGGAAAGCATTTTGCCAGACTAGGCTCCTACTCAGAAAAGTCTGTTCTAGCACCCAGAGTCTTGAATGAAGGAAACAGAGAGCTGATGCTCAGAAATATTCAGGAAATCACTCCTAACGGTTTATTGACTACCCCCTGGAAGCTTACTTACCTGGCTAATGACCTATCATCTCTATACAAAACACCTTTTTTCCCAGGAGTAGGTCCAGAGGAAGAAGGACAAACCCCTCAACCTACTTATGTCCAGGGAGGAGATCTTTTGCGCATACCAGTCAACACCCTTGGACCGGATACGGTCTTATTTGACCGTTACCAGCAAGTAGCTAAGGAATGGAGCTTTGAATACGTCTCACTGGAAGAAGGGTGGGAGCAATGGTCAAATAACTGGAAATGGGTGAAAAAGCTGTCAGAGAAGTACACTAATGTGGGGGTTTGGTTATGGAAAGACCTGGCAGAGCTTGAGGACCCAAATGAGCGGAGGCTGTTTTTCAGACAGGCACAATACCATCAGGCTAAAGGAGCTGTTCTTAACTGGGATAATAGCCGTGAGCTTCAAAATGATGATGCCTTTCTTCAAGCCATTTTTAAGGACGCGGAGGAATTTCAACAAATGGTCCTTCTAAGGGCGCAAGGGAATTACCATGGATTTATTAAGTCCAAACCGAACTTCATGGGAATTACCCGTCAGGCTCAATCTATACATGAAGCCTCTCATTCAGTGGAAAACGTGAGTAGGTCTCTTCTGGCTGCGAATCATATTCCTGACGGAGGGGTACAATTACCTCAGCTACCCGCAGGCGAGGATATTAATGTAAAGATGGGTTACTCCCTGGCCAATGCTTTATTCAGTAGAGCTCATATCAGAGAGTGGGAAGGATCACCGTCGGATTTTTCTTTCCATGGTGAACAGGAACTCCTATCCTCAATTCCTACTTACTGGGAGGAGGAAAAAATCCTTCCAATAACGAGCCTGGGAAATCAAACAGCTATAGCTAGAAGGAAGGAGGGTAGTTGGTACCTCGCTATCCAGAACGGTAGCAAGTCTTTAAGAGAATCTATTCCTTTCCACTTTTTAGGAAAAGGGAGATTTAAGGTAAGCCTATTCAAAGATGCTCCCGGTAATCTGGAAAGGCTTCTGCATAAGACCATGGTAGTAGATTCAGCCCATTGGGAAGAGATCATTTTACCTGCAGGTGGAGGCTTGTTGGCTCAGCTAGAGGAAACGACCTTGCCTTTACAGGAAATAGGACTTTCTTATGCTACAGAGCAGCTGGCAGAACCCGTAAACCTGAAAGTAGAAAAGGCAGGTAGAGTGAGAACAGTCAGGTACACGCTGGATGGATCAGATCCCGGAAGACGTTCTGCTGTCTATAAAAAATCTCTACGCATTTCCCGCCCTCTTATCTGTAAGATGGCAGCTTACAAGGGGAGAGAAAAGATGCATGCATCCACAGAGGTAGCCTTCGTCAGTTTTCCGGGGCCTGATATACAGGCTGCGGATTCTATTTTTTGGGATGAAATGGAAGTGCAAATATGGAATGAGTCCGGGGTAGGAGATATCCTGTATACTTTGAATGGAAGAGCACCTAGCAGAAGGTCTTATAGATATAAAAATCCGATTCTCCTCAAGAAAACCACCACCGTTAACGCTTCTATTTTGCTCGCCTCCGGAGTACAAAGTAGTGTTCAGCAAAAGACTTTTGTGAGAATAGAGCCCCTGAAGGCAGATAGCTTATTAACCCCTAAAAGGGGGTTGAGTTATTTTCTATTCTTGGATGAAGAGAATAGTCTGCATCGTACAAATCCCGAGGAGTTTCCTTCCACCAAAAAAGGAATAGAGAGAACAAATTTTGGGAAGTTAGCGGGAGTTAAGGATTCCAGCTTTAACATGATCTATAAAGGCTATGTGAAGGCACCCATTGGGCAGATATATACCTTGGATGTGCGAACCAGTGGGTATGTCCAGCTTATAATGGGAGAAAGAGTGGTACTGGAAGCTAATGCAAATGAACATACCAATAGCGCTTCGGGATTTGTAGGATTGGAAGAAGGCTATCATCCCATCACCATCATTTATACTCAGCTGGAGGAAGAACCTTTCCTGGAATTAACCTGGGGGCACTCAAGCATGGAACGTCAATCCATGAAAGATGCCTTTTTCTATGAAAGCCCCTGATTAATTATCGTTGACAGATAGAAGCTTCAGATAATCATAGCTGCTGGACCTGCAAACAGGTGTATACTGAGTATGTACCAACTCTTCTATACAAACATGAGCTGCCAGAGCTAATTGAGAGTAGTTTTGGGAAGCATTTTGGAACCCTCCTTCTGAGGCCTGCCAGAGTTTTGTGATCAACTGCATTCCCCCTTTTTTCATCCCTGTTTTCAAGAGAGCTTTCTGTACATTACCTGTACCTGCATGATAGATATGGAGAACCAACAGTTTAAACCATAGGTCTGATGTCTTATATCTAATCCCGGCTCTTCTGAGGATCATCTCAGTTTCCGGAATACAAGCTCTCTTAAACAACTTAGCCGCTGCTTCAGCAGATTTTTCATAGCTGGCTCGCTCATCCTTGTGTTTGTTAATGGTTAGGCCGAAGGCAATAGCTACATTTTTCATGAGCTGAAAAGGGCCATAGGCACCAGCGGAAGATTTCAGGAGCTGACCTGGACTTTCTATCATCAGCACAGACTGAGCATACCATGGATCTACCCCATATCGATTAAAGGTGGCAATGACTGACTTCATTTCCGGGAGGACTTCCTGAAAGCGGTAAAAGTTACTTTTTCCTTGAGCTACAAATAACTTTCCTTCTACACCGTGTTGTTTTCTGATTTCCTGCAAATGTTGGTAACGCTGATACCTACTAAATTTTTTCCAAATGACGGTGGGAATACGGTTGAGGATTTTTCTGCTGGAAGGGGCATAAACGATACTCCAATCCGGACCTACCTGCATCATGGTTTTCCAGAAAATGATTTCGCTCCTCTTATCCCAGTCTTCATGGTAGATGGCGGGAGTCTGTACGTACTGCTCATAACTTCCCGAAACCAAATTTCTTACTTCAGCTACATGTTCCTGTGATAGGAGAATAGATGAGAGAATACATAAAAAAGTTAAGGGTATGGCTCTTTTCATTTGTAGGCGTTTTATAAATAGAACGACCATTTAATAAATTTCTGGGGAAGGTGTAAAC
>JBCBKZ010000541.1:0-4358 GCA_038520955.1 Bacteroidota bacterium
ATTCTTCCAGATAGCCATGTGGTGGGTAAGTACCTCTTCCTTTTCAAGCTCCTCAAAATACTGGTCTAAACTATTCCGGTCGAACGTAAACCCTTTGATGCTTACGGTAGGTCCTTCCTGTAAATCCAGCTCTGCCAGGTTACGCTTACGGATTTTCCTCAGTTCATTGAACTTAGGAGTGATATAATTTTTACCGGGATCAAGCTTGAAGACGGAATAAGGGTTTATATACTGCGCCATGATAGGTTTTGGGATAATATTGAATGAAGAGTATTAAATGTTGAATGAATTATAGTCTGCTTTTCTTACTTCCTTCTTCTTATTACGTAGACTAAGTAGCTAATGGTTTACTATTCTCTACCATACTATCAAAACTGTCTGTAACTTCCCTAAGTAAGCAAAAGTATCATCAGCTAAAAATTCTGTTCTTCTATGGTATCTACGGTACAGGAAAGCGATTTGGTTCATTTAATCAATCAGTTGTTTGATTTAGAGAAAAAAGCCTTCTCCTTAGCGGATGGACAGAATTTAAAAAGACCTCTGGGAAGAATTCAGGATTCTCTGGAAAGAATGGGCTACAGAATGGAAAACCCCACAGGAGAAAAATTTGAAGAATCCCGTACCGATTATGAGGCCAAAATCGTAGGTACCATAGGGCAACCCCTTTTTGTGAGGGAAGTCATTAAGCCCATCATCCGTCAAATATCAGAGGGGAGAACCCGTCTGGTACAAAGAGGAATCGTCATAGTAGATAGCTAGCAAAAAGATATATGATCAATTTTGGGATAGACCTGGGAACCACCAATTCCGCCATTGCCAAATTTACCTCCGGGAAGATTCAGGTATTCACCAACCCCCTGAACCAAAAGCCGGTACTCCCTTCTGTGATTACCTTCAAGGGAGAAAGAACCATCATAGGAGATAAAGCCAGAGAATATCTGGGCAAGGAAGGCGTAGATGTGTTCTCTGCTTTCAAGCGTAAAATGGGAAGTGATGAAACCTACAGTCTTTCCCAACAGAAAAAATCCCTCACGCCCATAGAACTTTCTGCCCTCATTCTGAAAGAATTGAAGGGCTTCATCCATACCGGAGAACAAGCAGAGGAAGTCGTGATCACCATTCCGGCCTCCTTTGATACGGTACAATCTGCTGCTACGGTAGAAGCAGGAAAGCAAGCGGGTTTCCAGCATGTAGAGCTGCTACAGGAGCCTATAGCTGCCAGCTTAGCCTACTTGAATGAACTGAAGGAAACTCAAGAGGAGAAAAAGCCATGGTTGGTGTATGACCTGGGAGGAGGTACTTTTGACGCCGCCATAGTGGAGATCAGTCAGGGAGAAATGAAGGTAAGAGACCACATTGGAGATAATTTCCTGGGTGGGACGGACTTTGACCAGCTCATCATGGAGCAGGTACTGATTCCAGCCCTGGAAGAAGCAGGTGCTTTCCCTGATTTGGCAGAGAAGATACGTGAACCCCAAGGGCCTTACAGACGCTTATACCCCCTCCTCATGTACAAAGCGGAAGAAGCAAAAATCCAGCTTTCTCAGTCCAATGTGGCTGAGATAGAAATAGACGTTACCGATCAGGAAGGCAAAGCGGTAGAAGTCTTTAAACTCTACTATCGCAAAGAGTTTGTAAAGCTGCTGAAGAAACCCATCAAGCGTACTCTCACCCTCATCAATAAAATGCTGAAGGCCCAAAAGCTGGAGGCCAAAGACCTGGATCAGGTCCTACTCGTAGGAGGATCTACTTACATCCCATACGTACGGGAAGAGTTAGGCAAGCAACTAGGCATACATGTAAATACAGATGCAGATCCTACCCTGGCCGTGGTTCAGGGCGCTGCCTGGTACGCAGGTACGCTGAAAGGAAGCCTTCCTGCCAAGAAAGAAGCTGCTCCTTCTGATAGCCCCTTACCTACCCTGGAAGTGAAAGTAGCTTATTCTGCCACCACACAGGACATGGAAGAGTTTTTCACGGCTAAATTCTTAGGTCCATGGAAAGGCATGCAGTACCGCCTCACCCGTACAGATGGGGGCTATGACACTGGCCTAAAACCCTTGAAAGAACAGATAGAGGAAGAACTACCCTTAGTAAAGAATGCCTTCAATGAATTTGAGTTGGTGGTCTTTGATGCGCTGCAGAATAAGATCCCGCTACAGATAGATCCTATCCAGATTACACAGGGAAGTTATGGCATTACAGGTCAGCCCTTACCCGATGATATCTGCCTGGAAATAGATGATGTAGAAAATCAGCGGACCATCTTGGATACCGTATTTGAAAAGAATGCCGTACTGCCACTGAAGAAGACCATCATTAAGCAGGTATCCCGAAACATCATTCAAGGATCTGAAGAAGGCCTACTTATACGTGTGCTGGAAGGTCCCGGCTATGCGCTGCCTTCCGCCAACCAAAGCATAGGACATATCTTCATCTCTGGCAAAGACCTTAAGCGCGACCTCA
This sequence comes from Bacteroidota bacterium, assembly GCA_038520955.1. GTDB lineage: Bacteria > Bacteroidota > Bacteroidia > J057 > J057 > JBCBKZ01. The sequence goes on from JBCBKZ010000541.1 coordinate 2,467, forward strand.
TCAAAGGCTCTGACATAGAAGTTACCCTGGAAATGAGCCCTTCCCGTGAGTTAAGTGTGAGCGTCTACCTCATGATGAGCGACCAGGAGTTTGAGAATGTATTTACTCCTAAGAAGCGAGCCGTTCATATTCCCTCCCTTATGCAGGAGCTAGACATCCTTCATGAGCACATACGGGAAGAAATCTACGAGGCAGAAGCCAATATGCAGTATGAGTCTGCTCAGGCCTTAGTGGACCTGGAGTACGAACTCATCAACTTAAAAGATCAGCTCAAGGGCCTCAAAACGGATGATCTCACAGACGAGAAATTCCAGATAGAAGCCAAGAAGCGACAAATAGCTCAGCAGGTAGACAAGCTGGTGAAAGATAAGTTCATCATCAAGATTAAGAACCGCTACTTCCGCACCAAGCGGGGGATGGAGTTTGTGATGATGAGCTACCAGCCAGCCGCCGCTGATATCAAGGCCTATGAGGAAATCCTTTCTCAGGAGAAGGAATACCTGGCATCCAATAGTCCGGTAGTCATTCAGGGTGTCATAGACCGTATCAATCACCTCCACTCACAGATCATGTGGCGCAGCCCGCAGTACCTGAAGGAAATCTTCTATGATCTGGCAGAGGAGCGCTATGGGAGATATAAGAATGCAGAACAAGCAGATGCCCTCATCCAGTCAGGCAAGCAGGCCATCGCCCAGGAGCAGTACAACAACCTCCGCACCTGCATCAACCGCCTATGGGAGCTCCTCCCCCCACAAGCTAAGTCCCAGATCAATTTCAATAAGGGGACGGGAATAGAGTAGCTCCTAAGGAGCTATGCCGGAGGGACTGTAGGGATTGCATGAGGGCCATCCGGTATCTCGTGCCCAACCCTCTCTTACGCCCTTGGTAGGGACGAAAAATTTTTCGTCCAGGCCCTGATTTCCCACCATTCAAATGGTGGGCTCATGAACAAAAATGTAGTAGCTCTTTCAATTACCACAGGGTTTGATGGGCGGATAAATCCACCCCTACATATGACTGTCTTACGAATATCACCCGCAAGATCCCGTTTGACTCCACAGAACTTACCCGCTAGCCCAACAGGATGACAAACCCAAAAAGTAGTGGCGAAAAATATTTCGCCATAGCCCTAATAGGTCGCTGAGGCTCTCGAAGTGGCACTGGTCGAAGCAAGAATCCTGCCTTCGAGAACTTCAGGCAGCTGGGTGGGTTTCACGAGCTCCTCCTGTAACCCACCTCTTTCTCTCCTCCCACATACCCTCATGAAGTGGCGAAAGATATTTCACCACAGCCCTCAAAACCACCCTCCCCGATAACAGTACCCGATTTTTCATTTTGGATTTTCGGAGACTCTTTCTATTTTAACGATCGTTCAACAAATAACTTTATGCCTGCTCAGAAAACTTCCAAAGAAGATATCCTGAAAAAAGCCTTGATGGTATTCCGTAAGCAGGGATACCATGCCACCAGTATAGCCGACCTTTCTAAAGTATGCGACATTCCCAAGTCGCATTTTTATTACTACTTCGAAAATAAGGAGAGTCTCATGGCGGAAATTCTCCAGGTAGTAGAAGTCTACTTTCGGGAAAGGGTGATGGCGGTAGCTATTGATCCTTCTCTTAGTCCGCATGAACGACTGGAAAACCTGGGAGAAAGGCTGAAAAAGGTCTATAAGAGTGAGACGGGTGGCTGTATCATGGGCAATACCGTGCTGGAAACCATGCATTTAGGAGCGGATCAGGCATTTGCTCCTGTGCTGAAAAGCTTCTTTGATGGGATGATAGAGGCCCTCCATATCATTTATCAAGAGGTTTTCCCATCTGAAAAGGCTAAAGAATTGGCTGAAGCAGGTGTTCAGGACTTGCAGGGAGGCATCATGCTCATGCAGCTAT
>JBCBKZ010000542.1:0-4332 GCA_038520955.1 Bacteroidota bacterium
TAGTATCATTTCCGGCATCTACCACAGGTCTAGGATACACTTCTATCTGTCTGATGATGGTATCCGACTCATTACAACTGGAAGGATCTGAAATGACCAGCATTACATCATAAACCCCGGGTTGGGTAAAAGTATACTGTGGGGATCTGTCTGTAGAAGTATTTCCATTATCATCAAAGTCCCATAACCATTGGCTGAGACTACTTTTCTCAGTACTATTATTATCGAAATTGACGGTTAAGGGTGCACAACCAGCATTATCAGGTAGGATCTGTAAATTTTCATCCAGAGGAAGAAAGCTAGCTACTACCCCAGACAAGTCAAACTGCATTTTGAACACCGCCATATTACAGTTAGAACTATTGTTGGTTCTACTAAAAGCTGAAGGCGTAGAAGGAAAGGTGGATTCGCCTCCACATCCTGCACACACAGCCTGGTATATCTGTCCACTGGCATCAAATCTACTGGTACCTCCGTCTACATGTTCTCCATTATCACCGCTATTAGAGCCTCCGAAATAGGACCCATAAGTCAGAAATTCTGCGTCTCGTGAAAGCACCATCAGGTAAAAATCACTACCATCTGTCCCTGACTGGAAGGCATCAGAAGTAACTGGTAGTCCAAAGGTATTTCCTCCAGGTTCAGTAGGCCCACTATTAGTTTCTCCTCCCCATCCACTCAGGTACACATTTTCACACTGGTCTACCAAAAAGGCAGTAGGTACTATGTCAGGAGTAGATTTTCCCGTAGCCCCCACCGTGGTAGCATATACCAGGTCAGACAGATCTGGTGCTAACTTGAGAATAAACTGTTTGGCCCCGGCATTGCTGTAAATGGTAGGCGCTCCTCCTGGGTTAGCTGCAGACTGGACTGGCATGGATCCGGTGGTTTGACCAGCCAGGTATACATTCTCATTATCATCCAGCTCTACAAAATAGGTCTGGTCGTATCTGGAAGATCCCACATAGCTACTTCTCACGATATTGCTCATAGTGGGCGTCAGTAGGCTAACTACCCCATCTGTGCCTCCATTAGCAGATGCCTGCCAGGCCCCTCCGGTCTGTGGGAAATTAGAACTGGCAGAACCTCCGGCAATCACATAGCTGCCATCTGCTTTCTGCTTAATCCCATAGCCAGCATCATCTCCATTTCCCCCTAAGTAGGTAGAAGCGACCAAGGTGGTCATATCCTCTGTAAGTCGGGCCAATACTATGTCTTGTGCCCCTCCATTATTTCGTTGGGCAGCTCCGCTTGATACCGGAAAATTGGTAGACCTTGAACTGGATGCCAGTATACAGTCTCCATTGGCGGCCAGAATGATTTCTCCCCTGGACTCATCCCCATAGTTATACTTGGTGTCTGTATATACATGGAACTCTGCCTCTCCATTTACGCCATCCTCACCGGAACCACCCAAATAGGTAGACCCTAATATCTGGGTTCCATCTGCGGAAAAGTGCATGACTACCAGGTCAAATGCTTCTCTACCTGGGTCTGCATTCCAAAAAGACTGATAAGCTCCGGTAGTTACGGGAAAATCCTGGGAATTAGATCGGCCCAGCAGAAATAGTTCCTGCTGATCATTTACCACAAGGCTGGCAGGATATTCTTCTTGTCTCCCTCCTATATAGGTAGAATAGATCAGGCTATTTCCATTAGGAGAAAATTTGGAGATGGTCATATCAGAATCTCCCCCTCTGGAGAAAGTCTGTATGGCCCCCAGGGTAACCGGATATCCTACCAGTTCAAAGTCTCCATAATGGATACCACCGGCATAGGCATTCCCCAACTGGTCATAGGTAGCCGTGTATCCCCAATTGTCCGCAAATGAGCCTGTATAAGTACTGAAAATCAGCGTTGGGTCTATTACAAGCAGGTGAGAAGAATCATAAGATTCGGGAAATTCGAAACTGAGATTATTCCCTTCCAACACAAAGCGGGAAGGAACCACCACCTGTTTTCCATCAATCATTTGGTATGCGAAAGGAGCTAATTCTACCACTTCCACCAGGCTGGTCTGCACATGCAGATTCCCATCCTGCAGGAATAGGCTATCAACGCCTCTGTACTGCATTTGGATCAGATCAGGATCTTTCCCGGGCTGAACCATAAACTCATACTTCAGTGCATCTCCCTGTCCCAGGACCTGCATATCTATCCCGCCGTATAAGTCCTTGTAAAGTAATTGTCCATAAAGAGGGACTTTACTTCTCCATTTTGACTGATCATTTCCCAGGAAGTAGTTCAGGTAAGTCTTATGCTTACGGGAAGGGTATATCTCTACCCCATCACTTGCTCCCCTAAAAACCAGCTGGAAAGCGTGTTTTTTTATGGCCCTTCCTTCTTCCCATGGCTTTTCTCCAGCATGTAAATCAGGCAGAACCTCATGAAAGGTGTAGGTAAAAGCCCTATTCTCCAGGTATAAAGCTCCTTGCTGAAGATCTAATTTATAAGAAGCTCTTTTGTCAAACTGACCTTCATTTTTGATAAACTTAATGGATGAAGAAGGTACAGGATTCCCTACTGCTCTATACATTTCCTGGGCGGAAACTATTTGTAGGCAGAGACAAAACGACAAAAAAGTAAATAATCTAAACCAGTAAGTTTGCCACATATTAGGGACTTGTGTGCATTACCTTGTGAAGATAACTACTAATTTTGTACCAGTATAGGGAAAAATCCCCCTACTGGAATACTGAAAATTTTTTGCGTATTCTGCTTGAGGTGCCGTAAATCGGTTGCCAGGAAAAGAGTATCAGCGGTTCTTGTGTTGAATTCATATGAAATATACACTTAGTTATTGGGAAAAAGAATTTTCTCGTACTGAACGAGATATTATCATCATCGGCGGGGGAATAGTAGGACTTCAAACTGCCATTAACATAAAAGCACTTTCCCCAGAGTTGGATGTGTTGGTAGTGGATAAAGGACAAGGCAAATTCGGTGCCAGTACCAAGAATGCGGGCTTTGCCTGTTTCGGGTCCCCTACAGAGCTACTGGCTGATATAGAAACAGTGGGCCTGGAAAAAGCCATGAGTACCGTGCAGCAAAGATGGAAAGGCCTACAGAGGATGAAGGAGACATTACCAGCGACTTCCATTTCTTTCCAGCAGCATGGTGGATATGAGGTTTTTCTGAAAGGAGAAGAAAAAGTCTATCAAAAGGTGCTGGATAAGGTAGCCTTCCTCAATACAGAAATTCAGCAAGTCACCGGATTACATGATACATTCTCAGTAGAGGATGAAAAAGTGTCCCAAATGGGATTCAGGGATGTCCCCCACCTGGTTTACAACCCTTATGAAGGACAGCTAAACCCAGCCTTGATGATACAAGGCCTCACAGCTAAAGCCCTGGCTGCAGGCATAACTATTACCAACGGCGTTTCTATCAAACAAATCCTGCCTATGGAGCAGAAAGTAGAACTGATAGATAGTGAGGGGAACAAACTGAAGACTACCTCCGTAGTAGTAGCCACCAATGGTTTTACTCAACGACTCCTCCCAGAGGTGGATCTTCACCCGGTTAGGAATCAGGTAATCATAACAGAGAATATTCCCTCTCTTCCTTTCAAAGGAACCTTTCACTATCATGAAGGCTATGTTTACTTCAGAAATGTTGGGAACAAAGTACTTATTGGTGGCGGAAGACATTTAGATAAGGAGGGAGAACAAACTGACAGTTTTGGGGAACATCACGATATTCTCATATACCTACAAGACTTTTTGGCCAACCACCTTTTACCAGGGAAGTCCATCAATATCCACCATAGGTGGTCAGGTATATTGGGGATGGGACAGGCAAAAGAGCCTCTACTGGAATTTATTTCCCCCAATGTATTGGTAGCCGTCAGACTGGGAGGCATGGGAGTAGCCTTAGGGTGGGAACTAGGTAGTAAGGCAGCTTCCCTAATTGTGGAGAGACATTGAGCGGCATTTTGCGTAATTTGTAAGACTTTTTGATAGCAAGAAGGAACTATGGCAGAGAAAGGAAGAAATCAGACAGTCATTTCTAATAGAAAGGCGTCCTATGAATATCATATAGAAGAAAGGTTTGAGGCAGGTATCTCACTGACGGGAACTGAGGTGAAATCACTGAGAGCCGGTAAGGCCAGTCTGCAAGAGGCATTCTGTTTCATGAAGAAAAATGAAGTCTTTGTGAGAAATATGAATATTGCGGAATATGATAAGGGGAGCTATAATAACCATCCCCCCATGCGGGAGCGGAAACTTCTTCTCAGAAAAAAGGAGCTTAAAAAGCTTAAAAAGCAGTTAATTGAAAAAGGATATACACTTGTCCCTTTAAAAGTGTATTTTAATAAGAGAAACTTTGCCA
>JBCBKZ010000543.1:0-4328 GCA_038520955.1 Bacteroidota bacterium
CCTTATTGAGGAATCCTACCATAAATTCTCAAAAAAATTAAATGGAAAGCAGTTTCTTATCTAAAGAGAGTTTCCTACCAGTAGATATCTACGACCTGGAGACAAAAGGAGGAAATATTTACAGAGCACTGGTGATAGTTGGTAAAAGAGCCAACCAGGTTACCAGTGATATCAAAGAAGAGCTAACGAGCAAGTTAGCTGAGTTTGCACCTGCATACGATAATCTGGAAGAGGTGATGGAGAATAAGGAACAGATAGAAATCTCTCGTTTCTATGAAAGAAAGCCTAAGTCTACTCAAATAGCCTTAGAGCAGTTCCTGGCTGAAGAAGTATACTTCAGAGATCCACATGAGCACGACCTTTAATCGGTCATTGACTAAAAAATAAATTTATCCGTAGTATCTGAAGAAGATGCTACGGATATTTTTTATTAACTAGTGTCTTTCTGTAAGTGAATATGTTAAGCGGTAAAAAGATCATACTGGGTGTTAGCGGAAGTATAGCCGCTTATAAAGCTGTCTATCTTCTTAGGTTACTGGTAAAGGCCGGAGCAGATGTAAAGGTAGTTACCACGCCTGCGGTCAAGGAGTTTGTGGCACCACTAACCTTTAGTAGTTTATCCGGCAAAGAAGTATTCTCTGGCGTGTGGGAAGCCAACTGGTCTGAGCATGTAGCTCTAGGAACCTGGGCAGATCTGATCATTGTAGCGCCAGCCACCTCAAATACCATAGCCAAGATGGCCCAGGGCCTGTGTGATAATGCCCTAATGGCTGTTTACCTGGCCGCAAGATGCCCTGTCATGATCGCACCTGCTATGGATGCCGACATGTATTTACACCCTTCCCTGGAGAGAAATCTGAAAACCCTCACAAGTGATGGGGTACATGTGCTCCCAGTAGGGACTGGATACTTAGCCAGTGGATTGACTGGTCAGGGGAGGTTACTGGAGCCAGAAGAAATTGTAGAAGCTGCCGGAGCCATTTTTTCAGAGCCTTTACTGAAAGGGAAGAAAGTTCTCATAACTGCAGGCCCTACTCGCGAAGCCATAGATCCGGTACGCTACATTACCAACCACTCTTCCGGGAAAATGGGGTATGCCATAGCAAGGGCAGCAGCCACTATGGGCGCAGAAGTTTACCTGGTAAGCGGCCCCGTAAATCTGGATGTGCCTCAAGGGGTAAATAGAATTCCCGTCACTTCTGCCGGAGAAATGGCCGAGGCTACCTTTGAACGGGCTGGCGATATGGACATAGTCATTATGGCTGCGGCTGTGAGTGATTATTCACCTAAAAAGGTGGCCGTAGAAAAAATCAAAAAGAGTGGAGAGGAAATGGTACTTGAACTTTCCAAAACCACTGATATATTAGGCACCTGGGGAAAAAAGAAACCCGAAGGTCAGATTCTGGTAGGTTTTGCGTTAGAAACTGAAAAGGAGAAGGAACATGCCCTTGGGAAGCTGAATCGCAAAAACCTGGATATGATTGTGATGAATTCTCTGAAGGATAAGGGCGCGGGTTTCGGCCATGATACCAACAAGATTACCATCTTTCACAAGGATGGTAGTGAGAAGGCCTTCCCCTTAAAGTCAAAAGAAGCTCTGGCAACAGATATTCTGCTGGAAATAGGTTCAAAAATATAAGCTTACTAGCTGTATCAGTAAAGTTTTATGAGAATAGAGAAATCAATCAAAGGTCTTGTTTGCTTCCTGCTGGTTCTAATGGGATGTACCTTTCCCGCCCTAAGCCAGGAACTACTGGTGAATGTCAATGTAGATGGACGACAGATACAAGGGGATAAGCAAATCTTTGATGATATGGAGCAGAACATCTCCCGCTATATCAACTTCCAACGTTGGGGAGGAGATAAGTTTGAAACGGTAGAGCGTGTTAGGTGTAACATGCAGATCATCGTAAACGACAGACCTTCTGCAGATAAATTTAATTGTACGGCTAACCTCATCGTATACCGACCGGTGTACAACTCAACTTATGAGACCATTATCCTGAACATCAATGATCAGGAGTTTAACTTCAATTATGTGCCTCAGCAGCAGATGCAGTTTATAGATAACGTCTTTAATGACAATCTAACTGCTATGCTTAACTTCTACGCTTATATCATCCTGGGATTTGATTATGACAGCTTTTCCCTGAATGGAGGAGATCCTTACTTTAAGAAGGCCTTTGAACTGGTATCACAGGCTTCTACCGCTTCCCAGGACTTGGGATGGCGTTCCAGTGAAAACCAGCGTAATAGGTACTGGCTGATAGAAAATATCACTAACAGTAGATATACCCTCTTCCATGACGTGATGTATGCTTACCACCGCCAGGGGCTGGATCAAATGGAAAGCAACCCAGCTAAAGGGAGAACAGCCATTATCAAGTCTCTGGAGAACATGAAGGAGCTAAGTGTACAGAACCCCCTCCTGCGCCTCATCAGGATGTTCCTGGACGCTAAGGATGACGAACTTATAGGAATCTTTGGAAAAGCCTTCCCAGCCGACCAAAATAAGTTTCTGGAACTCATGAATGACCTGGACCCTTCTAACCTGAAGAATTACGAGAGTATCAGGAAATAATAAAGGGAAGATTGCTCCTCCCTTTGTTTAGAAATAGTTTTGATCTACAATATGTAGTGGCTTAGGTCTTTCTTGGTGACTATCTCATCTAGGGTAGCCTTCACAAAGTCCAGTGTGATATCAAAGTGGGTGTTACGGTTCACATCAGGCACCTCAAAGAGAATATCATTCAGCAGATTACTCATGATGGTATGTAGCCTCCTGGCACCTATATTCTCCACTTCCTGATTCACTAGAAAAGCCAATCTGGCGATCTCCTGTATAGCTTCCTCTTCAAAGCTTAGTTTTACCTCCTCACTTTCCAGAAGCGCCTGGTATTGCTTGGTTAGGGCATTCTCAGGCTGAGTAAGAATCTTCACAAAGTCCTCTTCTGTCAAGGAATTAAGTTCCACTCTTATTGGGAACCTTCCCTGCAATTCTGGAATAAGATCTGAAGGCCTGGCTACGTGGAAAGCGCCCGCCGCTATGAAAAGTACGTGGTCTGTTTTTACACTTCCATGCTTGGTATTGACTACTGTACCTTCCACTATGGGGAGTAAATCTCGCTGTACCCCTTGTCTTGACACATCAGGCCCTCCTTTAGCAGAGCTGGATACAGCTACCTTATCAATTTCATCTATGAAGACGATACCGGAGTTTTCTACCCTGTCCAGGGCTTCTCGCGTAACTGAATCCATGTCTATTAGCTTCTGGGCTTCTTCGTCGGTGAGAAATTCTCTGGCTTCCTTCACCGTCATCTTACGGTTTTTCTTCTTTTTGGGCATCATGCCACTCAGCATATCCTGAAGCCCGTCCATGCCGTCCATTCCCATAGGGCCTACCACCTGCACATTATGGGAAGGAACCGTAACTTCCACCTCTATCTTCCTGTCTTCCAGTTCTCCATTTTTGAGCTTTTGTCTGAACTTCTCACGTGTACGTTCATTCAGCTCTTCATCACTGTAGTCTTTGGCATAGCCTATTTCACCTCCGTCTGGCTTATCCGAGAAGGGATCTGCCTGTATAGACCTATCTCTTTTCTTTCTGATTGGAGGTATAAGAATATCCAGTATGGCTTCCTCAGCATTTTCAAGGGCTTTCTCTTTGATAGTTTCTTTCTGCTCAGCCCGTACCAGACTGATAGACTGCTCTACCAGGTCTCTGACCATACTTTCTACATCTCTACCTACGTAGCCTACCTCCGTAAACTTGGAAGCCTCTACCTTGATAAAGGGGGCTTGTGCTAGCTGAGCGAGCCTTCTGGCTATCTCTGTTTTCCCTACTCCCGTAGGGCCTATCATCATGATATTGTTGGGAATGATTTCTTTCTGAATATCATCTCTTGCGTTCAGCCTACGCCATCTGTTCCTTAAGGCTATTGCTACCGCTTTTTTCGCATCTGCCTGCCCTATGATAAACTTGTCAAGTTCCTGAACTATACGTGCAGGAGTTAAGTTTCCTTCCATACAACCTTCTTAATCTCAGAATACCGATAAATAGCTAAAAATAGGAAAATCATGCATGGGGAATGGAAAAACTTCTCCATAAATCTGTTTTTTTGTGTACTTATTCGTCTAAGTCTTTTCTATGACCCTGAGTAGCGATTTTATCTGGCTGTATCTTGTGGAAGAACTAGGGGAGGAGATGGGGAATAGAAAATTTTCCCCCATACCTGCTAAAGTTCAGTTTAGGAGAATGGGGCAAGCAGGATTTCAGAACTGCCTCTTCAATATTACCACCTATGAAGATGTGGTATATATTGAGGTAC
>JBCBKZ010000544.1:0-4320 GCA_038520955.1 Bacteroidota bacterium
GCCATCCTCGATAACGAGGATGGCTTCAAGCTTAATAGGACACTTTATTCGCAACTAGTTCAAGATGAAACAGATCGGGAACATAGTATTCTGGGATCAACAGTTTATCAAGGCTGATCAGGCTTTTGTGTCTGTATGGACCCAGTCCCTACAGTTTGGGAATAGTGTTTTTGAGGGCATAAGATCCTATGATACAGCCGCGGGTCCCCGCCTTTTTAAGGTAAGAGAGCACTATAAACGCTTTTTGCATTCCTCCAAGAGTGTAGGACTGAAGGTAGATTACAGCCTGGAAAAGCTGATAGAGCTTTCCTATGAACTTCTGAATAAGAATGGCTTTACAGATGCCTTTGTGAAGCCCCTGCTCATTTCAGATCCCGGGGCCAACCTGATGGAGAGTGATAAAGCTCAGTTGTGCATCATGGTGAAAGAGTGGATTCCTGAACTGGAACTTAGGCCTTCCTCATTAGCCATTTCACGAGTTCAGAAGCCGGACCCAGCCTCCCAAATTCAGGATGCCAAAGTTTGTGGTCAGTATATACATGCGTTGATGGCCGCTACAGAAGCGGGAAGGAGAGGGTTTGATGATGCGATCTTGTTGGATAATAACGGCCATGTATCTGAGGCTTCCACCGCCAATATCTTTTTTGAGAAGGATGAAGTGTTATATACCCCACCCTGTGGTCATATCCTTCCGGGCATTACCCGGCAAACAGTCATTGACCTCGCCAGAGAGCTGGATATCAGTCTTAGTGAGCGATTTATTACACCTGAATTTATGCTGGAAGCGGATTCAGTCTTTTTGACAAGCACCACTTTGGAGGTTTGTCCCATAGAAAAAATAGAGAATCAAGAACTTCCTCTCCAATGGGAGGAAAGTGTAGGCTATATGATAGCTGAGAAGTACAGAAAATTGACAACTGAACGGGATAACTTCCATTTTACGGTTATTTAACACTAACTAGAAGAAGGGCGACTACCCATGAGCGAGAACAAATACAGCAAAACTATTACCCAGAGTGATTCGCAGCCAGCCTCACAGGCTATGCTGCATGCCCTAGGATTGACAGATGAAGATCTGAAGAAGGCGCAGGTTGGAATAGTGAGTACAGGTTATGAGGGAAATCCCTGTAATATGCACCTGAACGGACTTGCCACTCAGGTAAAGAAAGGAGTACACGAAGCAGGATTATTGGGACTCATCTTCCATACCATAGGCGTAAGTGATGGGATCAGTATGGGAACTGCAGGAATGAGGTTTTCACTCCCTTCCAGAGATATTATAGCAGACTCTATCGAAACAGTAGTTCAGGCCCAATGGTATGATGCGGTGATTCCGGTTGTGGGCTGTGATAAAAATATGCCTGGCGCCATGATGGCGCTGGGGAGGCTTAACCGGCCAGGCATCTTAGTATATGGTGGAACCATAGCCTCAGGTCGGTACAAGAATAAAAAACTCAACATCGTCTCAGCCTTCGAGGCATGGGGAGAACATGTGGCTGGTAAAATCTCTGATGAAGACTACAAAGGGGTTATTCATCATGCATGTCCTGGAGCAGGAGCCTGCGGGGGAATGTACACCGCAAATACCATGTCCACAGCTATAGAAGCTATGGGGATGGCCCTTCCCTTTAATTCTTCTAACCCGGCAGTAAGTCCCGAAAAAAAGGCTGAATGTGCTAAACTGGGAGAGGCTATCAAAAGCCTGCTGAAGAATCATATTTGTCCCAGGGATATCATGACCAAGGAAGCATTTGAGAATGCCCTGACCATGATCATGGCACTGGGAGGATCTACCAATGCCGTCATGCACATGATAGCCATGGCCAAGGCAGTTGAAGTGCCAATCAGCCTGAAAGACATCCAAAGAATCAGTGATAAGACACCTTTCCTGGCAGATATGAAGCCTAGCGGAAAGTATCTGATGGAAGACCTACATGCGGTAGGCGGTACACCAGCAGTGATGAAATACATGTTCCAGGAAGGATACCTTCACGGAGACTGCATGACAGTAACCGGAAAAACGGTAGCCGAAAACCTGGATGAGGTTCCAGATCTGGTAGAAGGACAGGAAGTATTCAGACCTGTATCTAATCCGCTTAAGGAAACCGGCCACTTACAGATTCTATTCGGAAATCTGGCTGAGGAGGGAAGCGTAGCCAAAATTACTGGTAAAGAGGGCTTACGTTTCGAAGGGTCTGCCAGAGTATTTGACAGCGAAGTATCTGCCAATGAAGCCATAGGAAAAGGTGAAATAAAGGCTGGTGATGTAGTCGTGATCAGATACGAAGGTCCCAAAGGAGGACCAGGAATGCCGGAAATGCTCAAACCTACTTCTGCCATCATGGGAGCTGGCTTGGGGGATGATGTGGCACTGATCACTGATGGAAGATTCTCCGGGGGGACACATGGTTTTGTGGTAGGTCATATTACGCCTGAAGCACAGCTGGGAGGAATGATAGGTCTGCTGGAAGATGGAGATAGGATCATCATAGATGCAGCAAACAACCTCATAGAGGTAGAGCTGGAAGAAGAGGAAATCCAGAACAGAAGGGCTGGATGGATCCAGCCTGATCTCAAATTCAAAAGAGGAATTCTTTATAAATATGCCAAAACAGTATCCACAGCTTCAGAAGGCTGTGTAACAGATGAGAACTTGAATTAGCAAGGGAAGACAAGGAAATTTTTATTACTTAACAATCAATCTCATGTCTACGTTCACCAAAACGAGAGAAAACGCGGGGGAAGATACATCCCAGCATCAGTTGAAAACGGTAAGTGGGGCAGAAGCTGTCATTCTGTCTCTGCTAGAAGAAGGCGTGGATACCGTCTTTGGATATCCAGGTGGAGCCATTATGCCGGTCTATGATGCACTATATGATTACAGAGACAAGATTAATCATATCCTGGTGAGACATGAGCAAGGAGCTACGCATGCTGCTCAAGGCTACTCCAGAGCTAATAATCGTACTGGGGTATGTATAGCTACTTCAGGACCTGGTGCTACTAATCTGGTCACAGGCATAGCAGATGCGCAGATAGACTCTACTCCCATGGTATGTATCACAGGACAGGTACCTAGTCATCTGTTAGGGACTGATGCCTTCCAGGAGACGGATGTGATCAGTATGACCATGGCCGTAACCAAGGCTAACTTCCAGATCACACGTGCAGAAGAGGTGCCTGAAGTCATGGCCAAGGCTTTCTACATTGCTAATACAGGCCGTCCGGGTCCAGTAGTAGTAGATATCTGTAAGGATGCGGAGAATGGAACCCTGGAATTTGATTACAAACCTTGCAAGAACATTAGAAGCTATATTCCTGTTCCGGAAACGGATCCTAAGATGCTGGATGAGGCTGTTAAGCTCATTAATGAAGCCAAGAAGCCCTTCATACTGGCAGGACATGGAATTTTGATCTCTGAAGCAGAGCAGGAGTTTCTGGAGTTTGTAGAAAAATCTGGGATACCCGTAGGGTGTACCCTTCAGGGCCTATCCTGTATCCCTACCAACCATCCTCTATACAAGGGAATGCTAGGGATGCACGGAAACTATGGACCTAACATCAAGACGAACGAATGTGATGTCCTCATAGCTATCGGAATGCGTTTTGACGACAGGGTAACCGGTAATGTCAATAAATACGCCAAGCAGGCTAAGGTCATCCACCTTGAAATAGATAAAGCGGAGATCAATAAAAACGTACACGCCCATGTCCCTCTATTGGGAGATGCCAAGGCAATACTGGAGCAACTCACGCCCAGACTGGAAAAGAAAACATACCCTGACTGGCTAGCAGAATTTGAAGTGTGTGAGAAAGAGGAGTTTGAGAAAGTCATTAAGGGAGATATTAATCCTGAATCAGACATGATTCATATGGGCGAAGTGGTAAACATGATCTCCAAAATGACGGAAGGGAAGGCCATCATAGTGGCAGATGTAGGTCAGCACCAGATGGCCGCAGCACGCTACTATGATTACCTGGAGCATGATAGCTGGATTTCTTCCGGAGGACTGGGTACCATGGGCTTTGCCCTACCGGCTGCGTTTGGGGCAAAACTGGCTAAGCCTGAAAGAGAGGTCGTAGCCATTATTGGAGACGGGGCTTTCCAAATGACGCTACAGGAATTGGGATGTCTTTCTCAGCATGATGTAAGAGTAAAAGTAGTTATCCTGAATAACCACTTCCTGGGTATGGTAAGACAGTGGCAGCAGCTCTTCTTTGACAGAAGATATTCTTTCACGGAATTAACTAACCCAGACTTTGTAAAGATAGCTGAAGGCTTTGGCGTTTCAGGTCAACAGGTAATGAAAAGGGAAGAAT
>JBCBKZ010000545.1:0-4299 GCA_038520955.1 Bacteroidota bacterium
AAATATTTGGCTTCCAGGAATGTATCATCCTCCTCTCTTAGCTTGCGAATATCACCTGAATGATATACTGTCCCTGAAGGAAAATGGCTTTTCCCTTTAGGAACTGAAACCACAAAGGTGGTGTAGTCCTTATCACTAATATCTACATGGATACTTCCCTCATGTAGTTCAATGAATTCCTTAGATAAGGATAGCCCTATACCTACGCCAGAAGGGACCCCACCTGTATAGTACCGATCAAAAATATGTGATGCCTGTTCTTTTGAAATTCTGGGACCGGTATTTTTTACATGAAACATCACAGATGTTGAATTCTCACTGAGTCCAATCAAGACCTTCCCACCTTCAGGAGTAAACTTAAATGCATTTGAGAGAAGATTGAAGATGACTTTATCCAGCAGGTTTATGTCTCCCCAGAGAGTATCTGAGCTTAGGGTATTCTCCAGTTCAAACTGAATGACCTTGCTGTTAGCCAGATGGTTAAAGTGAGGCATGAGGTCTTCCAAAAACTCCTCTATGTTGATCTCATTCACCACCATGTTTAGCTGATTAAATTCTATCTTCCTAAAATCCATCAGCTGGTTGATTAGCCTCTGCAAACGCAAGCTGTTTTTCTTAATCAGGTTTAGGTTGAAACTGCTCCTCTGGTCGGAAGAGTTAATCATTTCATTCAAAGGAGTGAGCATTAGCGTAAGCGGAGTACGAAATTCATGTGAGATATTGGTGAAATACCGGATTTTCTCTTCTGTTAACTTCTCAACTTGTTCAGACACACGTTCTATATGAACTTTCTGTCGGGAGATTTCCTCATTTACCGAGATCAATTCCTGGTTCTTTCGGTTCTTCTGTTGAAGGGATTTATAGAGCAGGGCAGAAAGAATGAAGATAGAGATGGAGACCAATATCATCAGCAGAATGGTGCCCCTCTGTTTGCTGTTTAGTTTATCTTGCATGCTGATGATCTGCTGCTGTAATTCTATGTTGGCCTGTTCTTCTGAGATTTTATTCTCCTGAAAACGGATAAGCTCAATATTGGAGGAGTCTATTTTGGTTGTGAACAGTTCATTCTGCTTAGGGACCTTTTCTCCCGCTAGTATCCTCTTGGCAAGTTTAATGGCTTCCTTCCCACCCGTGGGGTACAAAAAGGTGGTTTCCAAAATCCCCTTTTTCACCAAATCTATCCCCAGATTCTCACCAAAAAGCCCATCTATCCCTATGAACTTGATATCCTGTTGAGCCCCTTTTTCCTGGATTATTTTATAGCTGTTATAGGTTATGACATCTGTATGTCCGAAGACCAGGTCTATGTCTGCCAGATTATCCAGTAGAATTCTTCTATCAATAGAGAAGTTTTCATTCTCCAGCTGAAGCTGTATTTCCCTTAGCACTTCTGCCTCTGTACCTGCAATTCCATCATGGAAGCCCCTGTGCCTTTCTATAGCGGGACTGGACCCTTTTAGGCCCCATATTTCCACAATGTTAGCATTGGGAAAATGAGTCTTCACATACTTCCCAGCTTGTAAACCGATTTCATAATTATTAGCGCCTATAAATGCAGTGAATTTATCCGTGTTGACTTTTCTATCCAGGAGAATGGTAGGGATGTTTTTGCTGTGTGCCAATTCCACCATTTCTACCAATGGTTCTGCTTCCAGGGCTGAAATGATCAGTAAGTCTACATTCTCTTCAATCAGACTTTGTACCTGCTCCTTTTGTAGTTCTGTATCTCCTTTCCCATCCAAAATTTTTAGCGCCATCTCCCCATGAAAATATAGCTCCCTGAGCATATCCCTCTCCATACTCATTCTCCAATCATCTTCTCTTATGCATTGAGAAAATCCAATGAGATGCTTTTTCTCAGGTGGTTCAGCTACTTCACAAGAAAGTAAGCAACTACTCATGATCATGCATGGCAGTAGCATCTTTAGGAGTCTGTAGTAGTATAAGCTGCTGAAGCTCATATTCTTCCCAGCTAAGTCTTTTGGTTAAGATGTTAGGCTAACATCAAATATAGAAGAATTTACCAAAGACTCGCATTTCTTTCCAGGCAAGAATATTTATGCTGTTCGTAGAGGATTCATAGAAGAAGATGGGTTGACAGCGGACTGCAGTCGAATAGTTTTTTACCTAAGCAACTATTCCGGCTTCTTAGGCATCATTCTAGCATAGTCCTAAATTCTGGTATGTATTGCCCATGAGAATGATGAAAAGAATCAGCTTTGTTCTTGTCCTAATCCTGCTCTCTTGTTTTCATAGCAAGGCGCAGGGGGTAGACTTTGAACAAGAGGTGAGTGCCATCCTCAAGAAGGCCAGAATTCCCGCCATATCCCTAGCATACATTGAAAATGGAACCCTTGCTCAAAGCCTGGCCATAGGAAAGAAAAGGGCTGATGGAGACGAGATGGTCAATAACAAGACTATCTTCGCTGCTGCTTCCCTTAGCAAGCCCATCGTAGGCTACATTGTCATGCAAATGGTGGAAAAGGAAATGATAGACCTGGATACACCCTTGGTACAGTACGCCCCCTATCCTGGGCTTGAGCAAGGAGATTGGCATGAGAAGGTTACCCCCAGAATGGTCCTCAGTCATACTACAGGTTTACCCAATTGGAGTAAAGGGGAGAAGAATTTTCTTCGGGAACCGGGAAGTAAATTTGGGTACTCTGGTGAAGGCTTTGTCTGGCTGCAACATAGTCTCGAACACCTCACAGGAATGTCCTTACAGCAACTTGCCGAAGAATATGTATTCGCTCCTCTTCACATGGACAACAGCAGCTACATTTGGGAAGAATGCTTTGAGGTAAATCATGCACTACCCCATGATAAGTTTCAGGAGATCAAAGGGCACTGGAAACCAGAAAGAGAAAATGCCGCAGCCTCTCTCCAAACTACAGCTGAAGATTATGCCCGCTTCCTGATGGAGCTTTCCTCTCCTACCCTGGTAGCGTCAGCCACTATAAAAGAAATGTTCCGCAAGCAGGTAGCCGTAAAGAGCTATATGGACGGGACTGAAAGCGTAAGTTGGGGCCTGGGTCTGGGAATACAGCAAACCGCAAATGGAACAGAATACTGGCAATGGGGGGATAATGGAACTTTCCGTGCCTATTTCACCTTCTCTCCAGACCAACAAAAAGGGCTGGTTTACTTCACCAATTCTCAAAATGGACTGGGCATTACCCGCGACCTTACAGACCTATTCATAGGAACCCCTCAGCCTGGTTATCGCTGGAATGGCTACCGACCGCTAGGGTTTTGGTACAGAGTCCAGGAAATGTTTCATTAAGCAACTGTAAGAAAACCCTTATTAAGGCTACCTATGTAAATGAATAGGCCTTAATATGAACCTGACTTTTTATTTCTCCCTTCAATTTCTAGCCTTAAGAAGGAAAGTTCAACCTATCGGCTTCCCACCTGTCACTGCCTATCTGGGGATTTCTCTGATAGCAGTAGTATGCTCAATTCTTATCCTTGACAAATTTCCTTTTGCCGGATGGATATATGCCTCCCTAAGCTTATTTCTAATTGGAAAGCTAAGTGGTAAATCCAGGAATAGCTTTTTAAAGCTGCAATTCCCTTCCGCCTCTTACTACCTGTTAAGAGTGGTTGAGAATATGCTGGCAGGTATATTCCCTTTTATGATGTTAGGACTGTTTCAACAAGCATTACCAGCCGTCTTTCTATTTACAGGCGCTATGGGACTTGTCTTTTTACGCTTTGATCCGGGGATTTCGCTCAATTTCCCTACCCCCTTTTTCAAGCATCCCTTCGAGTTTATCGTAGGATTCCGCCAATATATTTGGTTGATATTGGGTAGCTATTTTCTCACCTATCAGGGAGTCAGAGTAGAGAATTTCACCTTGATTGTGGTAGGTTATATATTCTTAGTTATCAGCCTACCCAGTTTTTTAAGCATAGTTGAGAAGCACTTTCATGTCTGGATATACGATAAGAATCCGAGGGCTCTTCTCTTATACAAAATGTGGATAGGGATTCTTTATAGTTCTTTACTTTCACTTCCTGTGGGTACAGTGGCTATTCTTTACTTTCCAAACCAACAGCTAACGCTATTCTTTCTTCAAACGATGATTTACCTAAATGTGGGTAGCGTGATCATAGTTAAATATGCCAGATTTCCTCAAAAGGCAGATGTATTCTTTTCCATCATGGTAGGATTAGGAATGGCCTTCCCTCCTTTTCTCCTGTTTATATATTTCTACTTCGGCCCTAAGGCATATAAAAATCTCTCACAATTATTAGCATGATCAGCATAAGCTTATGCTGATCATGCTAATAATTGTG
>JBCBKZ010000546.1:0-4291 GCA_038520955.1 Bacteroidota bacterium
TTCCATGGTACTCTGGAGAAATGAAGATTAAGCCATCTGCTTCGGCGAGTTTACCCGCCACTACCACTAAGGACGTATCAGGATTCTCCTCCTTACCCCATCTTTAGGAGGTTACTTTCATCTCGACTAAACTTGTACATTAGTTGGGTGCACAAGTGTATGATCTGGATTCTTACTCCTTAATTTCTGACTATTTAGGCTTAAATGTATGTGATTATTCCTATCAACATAACAGATGTTGGGGAATCTTTTGGCGATAAACTGCTTAATGTTAAAGAGGATACCCTTAGGTGGGACGAGGTTGTTGTCTAAAGTTAATCCTGGTATGGGCGAGAATTGTCTAGGTAGTTTGCCTGACTTATAGTTCCTGAGTAAGCCTAACTTCAGGTACAAATTCTCATAAGAATCAAAACCTTCAGTTTTTGGCAAGGGAAAGCACATAATGGCTTTACTTTCCATGACAATTTGGGTACCTAACTGATCTTTTAAATTGAATAGATATTCAATAATAAGGGAAATTATCGCTAAGCCCAAAAAAATATCGTTCTTTCTTGACAAAGATATTAGTGCATCTGCTCTATATAAATGCCATAGCAAGCTGTTTATCAACCTCTTACCTGAGCATTTCCTATAAGTTCATGGACCGGAAATATCTATTCTACAAATAAGCTTAATGCGTGGTGTGCAGAAGCTTCTTGAGGAAGATAGTAACATAAAAAAAGCACATTGGAATTACCCAATGTGCTTGACATCTACTTTATTATTCAGCCCTCTCAGGCTGAATGAAGGCATTATCTTTTCTGCATAAGTTTTACCTGTTGGTAGGAACCGATCTGCATACGGTAGTAATAATTACCCATGGCCAGCTGATCTCCATTAAATGGAATGTCATGCTTACCAACCGCCAATTTCTTATCTACCAATGTATCTATCTCCTGACCCATAGAATCATATACCTTGATCTGGATATGGGTAGAAGTTTCCAGTTCCACAGGAATTCTGGTCTGGAAGGTAAACGGATTAGGATAGTTCTGCCCCAGCTTGGTGGAGTTGTTCAGTTCTTCATAAATATCCGTGGATACTTCCGCCTTCACAATGGGGATGTAATCAAATCCCTCATCCAGCATTACTTCCTTTGCCAGCTCTTCCGGAGCACCAAACCAACCAGCAAGGATAGAACTGTACACAGCTCTAAAGTCATACTGCATAGGGATACTCTCCTTCACCCCTACTTCCTCAGCAATGAGCGGGTTAGTCCCAAACACCTGAGAGTTGACTTTGGAACCGAACACAAAAAGCGGAGCTCCTGTTCCGTGGTCCGTACCAAAACTATCATTGGATTTGATCCTTCTTCCAAACTCTGAGAAGGTCATTCCCAGTACTCTATCCTCTATTCCGAAGAGACGTAGGTCATCCTGAAAAGCAAAAATAGCTTCTGAAACTCTTTGGAGAAGGGTTACATGCCTTCCTGACTGATCTGTAGGCTGCCCTTCATCTACCTGATTCGCATGGGTATCAAAGCCTCCCAGGTCTACTACGTAGATCTTTGTCCCTAACCCACCGGCGATTAACCTAGCCACCAGTCTCAACTCATTGGCGAGAGAGTTTCCGGTTTGTGGGTATAGTTCTGAGAGGTTCTCGGGTGCTTTCTCTGCTGCAGACAAGATGGATACTCTATACTTATTAGTCTGGATGAAGCTCTGACGCAAGAAGTCCAGTTCATTTCCATATCTCGTAGAAGGAGTGGCTCCCCCATCTTCCCATAGGTCCTGACCTCCGTTAAGGTTGGCAAGTGCCATCCCCATATTCACAGCAGGACCCTGACAAGTTTGGGAAAGTTGGTTTCCTATGGTGATAGCTAATGGGTCTGGCGTCTGCTCATTAGGATAACCTGTAGGGAATTCCGGGTGGACCTTACTTAGGTATCTACCCAACCATCCGCTAGACTCCGTCACATTGGAGGCTGAAGCTGACGTCCAAATGTCTGTTCCTCTGAAGTGAGACCTGTTTGGATTAGGGTAGCCTACACTTTGAAGAATTCCCAGCTTTTCCGTGTCATACAACTCTTTGAAGCCGGTCATAACAGGATGGAAGGCATTCTTATCTCCAATCATGGTAGATCCAAGATTGGCTTCCGGGATCATGAGAGATTCTCTCACCTTATATAGGTTACTGTACTGGTCCAGCGGAATGAAGGTGTTCAGTCCGTCATTCCCTCCGTTCAATCTCACCAGTACCAATACTCTATCCTCAAACTCAGCCTGTTCCAGCAAAGCATCCAGGGCTGTATTTCTTCCAAAAGCATTTAAAGAGGATCCCCCTAAAAACAAGGGTACAGAGAGGGAGGCTGAAGCTGTTTTAACAAAGTTTCTGCGCTTCATATATGGGGTATTAGTTTGTTCTTGATTATGTGTTTAGAAGACTACATTAAGTGATACTCCGGAATAGACAGGATGGCTCTTACCAGGTCCCGTAGTTTACTCTCTACGGCCTTGGCCACCTCTTCATCACTAGGATCTATGACATATAGCAGGTACTCCTCAGTCCACTCAAAGTCTGGAAGGCCTGGAATGAGAATATCTTTCAACATGTTTCTCTGAGAATTGGGGATCCTAACAGGAAGTAGCAGATCTGCAAATTCTCTCACGACAATGTTAGGATCGGAGGCATCAGATACTCCATCCAGCAGTTTGAAGACATTGATCTTCAATCTTACGTCTCCACGGATTCTTTTCCCATTATTTGATACAACTGTATTGGCATAAAATTGCCTGTTAGGAAGGGTGGCAGAAGTAATCCAGTTCTGGAAATAGCCCGGCTCCTGATAGTAGGCGTTCCAGCCAGCTACTGAGGGGGGTTCCAGTACACTTTGTTCCAGCTTCCCGGCTTCTGACCAAAGAAAGCTCCACAGAGAATATTGGTTCTGAATATCTTCCGATTCCGGCATTTCCGCTTCTGTGGCTCTTACCAATGACACTACATAGTCAATCGGGCTTTTAATTACAGCACCTATATTCTCTATATCAAAGAAGTGAGCACTGGAAATTAAGGCCCTAACTACAGGCTTAACCTCAAAGTCATTGGCTATGAGTAACTGGGCCATAGGCTCAATCACATTTAGCTCTGTATCTTCATCAATGAGGTAATACACAAACCAGCGATATAGCTTTCTACAGATATACCTTGCCGTTTCAGTCTTACCAAAGATCATGTCTATCAACACCTTGTACTCCTCTGCACCTGCATTCTCTATGGTTTGATTATTAAAGGCAGAGCTGAAAGTTTTGGTAGACTTGTCATGTCGGTTATCTCTGTACTCTGTACTAGGATTTCCGGCAGTCTTACCATTAAGTGAGTGCACCCATCCAGTAAGTACCTTGGAAGCTTCTATTACATCATCCTCTGTGTAATTGGTGTAATTACCATCTCCTATCTGAGGGCCTTTTCCTATGGTGAAAAGCTCTAGCAATTCTCTACCATAATTCTCATTAGGAGCACCTACCCTATTCTGGTCTCCGTTCAGGTAATTCAGCATGGCTGAGCTAACGGTAACCTCGTCTACCAGAGTCTTGAAGTTCCCTAGTGCATTCTTTCTAAATAATTTTAGTAACTCGTAAGTACGTCTTTTATCATATACTACATTTGATTCGGTGGCAAAATGGTTATGCCAGAATAGGGCCATTTTTTCTCTGATGGAGGTTCCCTGATCGAGCATAAGCCCTACATTCCAAAACCTCAGAGAAGATCTTCTGTAACCTGTGAGATTGGCCCCATTTTCCGTATTTTCTGGAAAATCTACCCAAGGCTCGCCTATGGCTACATTGATATCCTTATCATTATTATAGTTGAGAGGAGGGGCTGGATCTTCCCAGTCTGCCAATAGCAGATCCAGGGTAGCATCTAAGCCATCTTCTACCGCTTTTTGGATCTCAGCTCTTTTAGGCCCAAAGAGGGTCCGGCTGAGAAGATGGCGAGCTTGCCACCATTCAAACACATCTGTGTAGGCTTCCAAGCCTGCTGAAACTCTGGCTACTGATGGGAGCCCCTGATTGCCTAATTCTCTTACAGGATCAATCGCGTTTTCAACAGGAGGATCGATTTGCAAGGACTGTTGTTTCTCCTTTATTGAGGAGGTGAGACCTAAGAATGATCTTCTTTCCATTTCTTCCTTATTTGTTAATTCCTTCTGAAAACTTGCAGTAAATAGTAATTGTACTTTGCAAAATTTTATATCAGAATCTTCTCTGATAATGGAGTTCTGTGAACGGAGTTTCTAAGAGTTAGCGTAAAT
>JBCBKZ010000547.1:0-4275 GCA_038520955.1 Bacteroidota bacterium
GAAATCTGGATAGCAGAAGGAATGTATCTTCCAACTGATGACCTGAATACAGCAATCTCCTTTGAGTTGGTTGATGGTGTAAGCCTTTATGGTGGATTTGATGGTACTGAAAGCGACCTATATCAACGAGATTGGGTACTTCACCCCACTCTACTGAGCGGGTCTATCGGAGACAATGCTGGAATTATCTCAACAGATTTTATGACGCGCCTGATTGTAAAAGGAGAGAACTTATCTGATCCTATCACAATAGATGGATTAGTGATTCAAGGAGCATATGGAACTGGGATGGAATTGACTAGTGCCACTCCAAGCATGAAATCGGCTACGGTTATCAGGAATTGTACTTTTAATGATAATTATAACTCGGATGGAGACGCAGGGGGGCTTTTATTGATAAATATATCCCCCGTAATTGACAATTGTACTTTTACCGGGAACTTCTCAGGTCAGGATGGAGGCGGTATTTTTGCCATTGGTCCTGATAGTTTACGGATTACAAACTCATATTTTAGAAGTAGTGCCTCTGAAAGTGGAGGAGGAATTGCCTCATATGTACCTTTTCTAGAAGTAGAAAATTGTGTTTTCCATAGATGTTATGCAGAGATAGACGGTGGAGCCGCTATCTTCACTTCCCTTGAAAGTGATTTGACGATACGCAACTGTACATTCACTGAAAATGATGTGGATGAGGGAGAAGGATCTGTTTTTTACCTTCGAGGCACTACCCTCGTATATAATTCTATTTTTTGGAGAAATGGTGAGGCTCAGAGAGCCTCATTTCCAGATGAAGATGATCCAGAGGATCCGTTCTTTGGCAATTTGGAAGACCTGGTATTGAGTCATTGTATTTATCAAGGAGGTTGGCCTGGATTTAATAATATAGATGCTGATCCTCTCTTCCTTGATGAACCTAATAGAGACTTAAGTATCATACCCTCAAGCCCAGCCATAGATGCAGGTAGTTCTGAATTCGTCATTAGCAATACTGACCTAGCCGGACTTCCACGGGTCATAGGAGTTGCTGTAGACATGGGTGCCTTTGAGTTTCAGGGTTTTAGCTGTAACTCTGATTCCATCCTTTATGTAGATGCTGATGCAACAGGCCAGAATGACGGTTCTTCCTGGGCGAATGCCTATACAGATCTTCAGGATGCTTTAACAACTGCCAGGAACTGTGGAGACGTAACTGAAATCTGGCTGGCTGAAGGTACATATGTCCCTACTGAGGATTTAAATAGAGTTATGCGCTTTCAATTGGTAGATGGCGTGAGCTTGTATGGAGGATTTAATGGTACAGAATCAGAATTTAATGATAGGGATTGGAAGCTCCACCCTTCCATATTAAGCGGGCTGCTGGGCGTAGAGCCAGTAAACAATCGTCCTGTACATTCATATTCCGTCGTTACTGGCAATAATTTGTCCCATAACACCATCATAGACGGGCTGACAGTCAGAGATGCATCAAACTGGTCAGGGACGGAAGAAAATCTGGGAGGAGGTATGTTTCTGTCAAAAACTGATCCTTCCCTAATCTCTAACCCCATTATCAGAAACTGTAGTTTTGTATCAAATGTAAATGATGTCTTTGACGGTGGTGGGCTAAGGTTAGTCAATGTAAGTCCACTAATTGATGCTTGCCTATTCAAAGGTAATTATACGGATGATGAAGGAGGTGGATTATATGCAACAGGTGTCGATAGCCTTAGAATTACAAATTCACAGTTTATTGATAATGAATCTCTTGACCAAGGAGGTGCCATATCGGTACATATATCCCAATTAGATATAGAAAATTGTGTATTCACAGGTAATTATGCTTCCACTGGAGGAGGTGGAGGAATATTTACCGGGGAAGGGAATGATCTCACTATCCGAAATAGCACCTTTTTCGGTAATAATGTATATGCAGAAGATGCGAATGGAGCGGCATTATTATTAAGTGGAAGCACTCAGGTGTTCAACTCTATATTCTGGAGAAATGGAAATCAATACTATGCCCAACCAGGAGACGATTTGGAACAATGGGAAGATGATTTTCCCTTCTGGGGAAATCTGGAACAACTTACACTAAGTCATTGTCTGTATCAGAGTGGATGGCCAGGAGAAGGGAACATAGATGCTGATCCCCTCTTTGTGAATGTAAACACAGGTGATTTAAGCTTGTCAGCAGGTAGTCCCGCAATTAATGCCGGATTGAATTCTGCCGTTACAGCACTTGAAGATCTCGCTGGAAATCCTAGAATTTTCGAAGGTACGGTAGATATGGGTGCTTATGAGTTCCAGGAAATCACCCTGTCAACTGTTACACGTTTTATGCTGATTAATGCTGATACTGATCTCCCAATCAGAGAAATAAACTCGGGAGATATGTTGAACTATGCGACGCTTGGGCCAGTCAATATCGAGGCCCAAACACAGGGGAATGTTAGTTCTGTCAAATTTGAAATGGAAGGCCCGATAAAAATGAGAAGAACAGAAAACGTTCCTCCCTGGGCTTTGTTCGGAGATAGAAATGGAGACTATAGGGCTTCTACGCTCTTCCCTGGAAAGTATACCTTGAAAGCTACTCCTTACGAGCTTCCGGCAGCCGTCGGAGAAAGCGGTACTGCAAAGGAGATTGAATTTGAAGTATTTGGGGCAGACGGATCCATAGCTGATAACCCTTTCCTAGTTCAATTATATCCTAATCCTTCTAGCGGGCGTAGTACCCTAAGCATTCCAAATGATTGGCAGCAGGATACAAGGCTGAAGTTGATGGATAAAGTTGGAAAGGTAGTCTGGCAATCAACCCTCTCTTCCGGAACGCGCATTAAGAAATTGGAATTTACCAACCTCGCTGAAGGCGTTTACCTTCTACAAGTAAACAATGGAGAGCAGTTAGAAACACGGAAGTTGATTATCAGGAAATAAAAATTGAGCACCCTTCAAAAATTGGGAATTTACCTCATGGTAGATTCCCAATTCTTAATTTATTCGTAACATAAGTCATTTCCATTCTGTGAAAAACTTATTATATTTATCCTATATCCCTAACAAACAATTGGGTTGGTAGAATAGTCCCAATTGTATTCCCTTACTGTTTAGCTGACAACTTCATTTTTCTGCTTTTGTAGAAACATCTCGCCCTGATTTAGCTCACTTATTTTCATTTATCAGAAAATAGGGTAGCCTCTGCTACTCATAAAGTACTACACATGTTACTTGTAAACTTAAACTCGATTAAGGGGATACTGCTATTAAGTATATTCCTCTTTACCTTCAACTCTTTACTAGCAAATCCAGCTGGAGAAGACAATACAGATCCCATTTATGTGAATGCATCTGCTAGCGGGAATAATGATGGGAGTTCCTGGGAGAATGCCTTTACTAATCTTCATGATGCTATTTCTCTAGCAAAGGAAGGAGATCGTACAAAAATTGTTGTTGCAAAAGGAATCTACTATACCACCTCAGGAAGTGACAGAAGTAAGTCTTTTGATCTCAGCAATGTTAATGGACTCCAGTTTCTAGGAGGATTTAATGGAGATGAGGAAGAACCCTCTAACCGAAATAATAACTTCTGGCAAACTCATCAAACCATCTTAAGCGGGGAAATCGGAGATCCTCAAACCAAAGAGGATAACTCTTACCATGTAATTAATGCTGAAAATGCGAAGGGTTTATATATCGATGGCTTTTACGTGGAGGATGGATATGCAGACGGTCCTGGGAACCTAAGACATGGTGCTGGCATGATTCTAACTAACAGTTCAAGTGGAAGTGGAGCTGCTATACACAAGTGTCATTTTCGAAATAACCATGCTGCCAATGGGGATGGAGGGGCTATCTATCTTGAAAAGGTATTTTGTAACATAGTAAACTCATTCTTTTCTCATAATGTCTCGAGAGGAGATGGGGGAGCCATCTGCTATAAAGGTAAAGGGTATGCAAACCTTCGAAATTGTTACTTTAGATTCAACTCCAGTACCCAGGAAGAAGGAGGGGCAGTAGCAGCATTTGGGGAAGGGATTACCCTCAGTTTTTGCGAGCTATATCAGAATGTAGCCAAAAATGGCGCTTCCATATACCAAGGGAAAAATAACTTCCTCTTTGTAGAATACAGCACCTTTGTCCAGAATGGCACGGCAGATATAGCTACTAACTCTGTCAGGACCAGAGGAGAAGCCGTCATAAGAAATTCAATATTCTGGAATGATAGCAAAAATCCCCCTTCCATTTTTAATGATGGAGATCTCAGCCTGACTTATAGCATAGTCCAGGGTGGGTTTAGTG
>JBCBKZ010000548.1:0-4271 GCA_038520955.1 Bacteroidota bacterium
CTTGATGAGGTTTCTGTATGCAATTGTCAAGTAATTCTTAAGCATGATCAGAATGATTAACTGCTGAATTTTTTCAAGGTCTATTTATTCACTTCTCAGACTGTCAACCGGATTGGCTATGGCTGCTCTTATGCTTTGAATGCTCACGGTTAGCAGGGTCACCACCAAAGCCAGGAAAGAGGCCATAACAAACACATCCCAACCCAGTGAAATCCTGTACTCATATCCAGCTAACCAGCCGTCCAGGTAATACCAGGCTATCGGTACGGCTATCAGGCAGGAGATCAGGATCAGCTTCATGAAGTTCTTTGACTGTAGAGCCCATAGGTGCTTAACCGTAGCACCTAATACTTTTCGGATGCCTATCTCCTTGGTTCGTTGTTCTGCCACATAGGAGGAAAGTCCTAATAAGCCTAAACATGAGATAAAGATGGCAAGGAAAGCAAAGATCCGGGCCAGATTCTTGATGCGTTCTTCTGAACTAAATTTGTCGGCAAACTCCTCATCCACAAACTCATAATCAAAGGGAGTGTCTGGACACATAGAGACAAAGACTTCTTCCACACTGGCTAAGGCATCTGTTAAAGGGGCCCCGGCTTTTAGCCTGACTGTATAATAATTGACCCAATCACTATTTAAGGTAAATGCAGTAGGCTTCACCGGGTGCCACGGAGAGTCCATCAAAATATCTTCTACTACGCCTATGACGATTAAATCGTCCCCTTGCCAGGTAACTTTTTTTCCTATGATACTTTCACCTCCTCCTATGATTTCAGCGCCAGCTTTATTAAAGATGATGGCAGTGGAGTCAGTCGCAAATTGTCTGGAAAAGTCTCTTCCTTCCAGCACCGTCCATCCCACTGTCTTGCCGTGTTCTGGTGAGCTGGTAATTCTCGCAAAACTGAATAAGGCATCAGGATCTTTTCCCTCCCAATTAATGCTGGTAGAGTTAGACCACACATTGGTAATAGGGCTGAGGGAATAGGAAGATTCTTCAACATATCCGGTATTCTTTAATTCATTTCGGAGAATTTCCCCCTTGCCCTCCAGTTCAATATTTGATGGGAACTGGATCAAGCTCGTCCTGTCATAGCCCACCATCCGGTCCTTGGCATGGTTAATTTGCTGAAAGACTACAAGCGTGCCCACGATTAAGGCTATGGAGATGACAAACTGGAACACCACCAAAATCTCACGCGGAACGGTAGCCCACTTTCCAGCGTTAAAGGTTCCTTTCAGGGCTTTTAACGGACTGAAGGAGGATAGGTAAAAAGCTGGGTAGCTTCCGGCCAGGAAACTGGTAATCAGGGTAAACCCGATTAAGAGTATCCAAAAAACAGGATTTGCTAAGGGAAGGACAATGTTCTTATCGGCAAGAACATTAAATCCTGGTAAGGATACCTGTACGATCACGAGTGAAATGCCCACCGCCAACAGGCCTACCAGCAATGCCTCACTCAAGAACTGACCCACCAGTTGTGTACGCAATGATCCTACAGCCTTTCTGATCCCTACTTCCTTGGCACGTTTTTCAGATCTGGCCGTGCTTAGATTCATGAAGTTGATACAAGCGAGCAAGAGGACAAATATCCCTGTGATCCCAAACAGCCATACATACTGAATTCTTCCTCCTACATTGACCCCATTCTTAAACTCGCTATACAGATGCCAATTCTTCAAGGGAAAGAGGAAAAGTTCAGGCTTGGCATCTGGGTTAAATTCGTTTTCAATGCCCTTGATTTTTTCACTTACTGCTTCAAAGCTGGTATGAGGGGCTATTTGTGCAAACATCTGGAAGGAGTGATTCCCCCATTGCGTGCTCGCACGCTTTATCCAGTCTCTTTGGTTTTTATAGAGTTCCCATGTAGCAAGGACATTTACATCCCTGAAGCTGGAATTCTCAGGTAAATCTTTAAATACACCTGTGACTTTCAGGTCCACCATATTATCATGTCTGACGATCTTCCCGTAGGGATCTTCATCCCCAAAGAGGGCTTTGGCTACAGGCTCTGCCAAAAGGATGGAATTAGGTTCCTTTAAGGCATCTTCATATGTCCCACTCAGTAACTCAAGAGAAAACATTTCCGGAAAGATGGGTTCCACATGCATGCCTGACTCAGAGACTTTCTTATCTCCATAAGAAATCAAGTGTGGGGTGTTCCATGACCCAAATGAGAGCGCTGTAAAATCATCTCCATATCCTTCTCTTAAGGCAGGCCCTAACGGCATGGAGATAGCCACTCCTGTGTTAGTTTTATTAACTAAGGTCTGATGTATCCTCACCTGGGCCAGATGATCATAGTTTTTATGGTAGGTGTCATAGGTCAATTCATCATATACCCACAAGCCTATCAGCATAGCTACTGCCATTCCTATGGCAAGTCCCAGCACATTGATCAAGCTGAACCATTTCTGCTTGATGAGATTTCTGTACGCAATGGTAAGGTAGTTTCTAAACATGCTTCAGGTGTTACTGATAGAATTTCTATACCCTAATTCTTACACAATTTGACAACATATAGTCAATATACTATACACTATATATTTTGTAATTATCAACACTCCAGTTTCCGGGCTCTTCTGCACCTGTTTTTACGCCTTTATCTCCCTCTAGGACACGATTTTTGATATGATAGCTACCAATCAGTATCCATAAGAGCATGACCATTAGAATCAATAGACCTTTCGCCCAGGCATAATGCTTGGGAGGCGTATAAATGTAGGTGTCCATAAAAGTTAGATTGAAGGGCTGAGTCAGGACCAGAAAGCTTAGGTTAATTTCTACCCACCGTAAAAACGGTGGATAGAAATCAGGTATTAGCTTAGAGGTGGCTTGCCAGCATATTTTCGGAAACTACTTTTCCGTCCAGCAAGCGAATAATTCTATGTCCAAATTCAGCATTTGAAGGTGAGTGCGTTACCATGATTACGGTAGTACCCTCCTCGTTCAAACCTGAGAGAATCTTCATTACGTCATCTCCATTGGCTGTGTCCAGGTTACCCGTAGGCTCATCCGCCAGGATGATCTTGGGTCTATTTACTATGGCTCTTGCTACAGCTACACGCTGCTGCTGACCACCTGAGAGCTGCTGAGGAAAGTGGTTTCTCCTGTGCATCATATTCATGCTCTCGAGTACGCCCTCAACTCTTTTCTTTCTGTCTCCCCCCTTCATTTTGGTATAAATGAGTGGAAGTTCCACATTTTCGAAAACAGTCAGTTCGTCTATCAGGTTGAAAGACTGGAAAACGAAACCAATGTTTTCTTTTCTTAAGTTGGCTCTCTTTCTTTCTGTGTACTTAGACACTTCTTCTCCCAGAAAATGATATTCCCCTCCGGAAGGACTGTCAATTAGTCCCAGAATGTTCATCAGGGTGGATTTCCCACAACCTGAAGGCCCCATAATGGAGACAAACTCTCCTTCTTTTATTTCAATAGAAACTTCATTTAGGGCGGTAGTTTCGATCTCCTCCGTGCGGTAAAATTTTACCAGATCAGCTGTACGAATCATGATATATAAGTTAAGTGATTGGTCTAATTAAGTACAAGTATATCGATATCATTAAAAGAATTATATCCTGAAGTTATGACTGACTCTCCCTCATCAAGTCCTTCCAGCACCTCATAGTATCTGTCGCTTTGTCTGCCTATGCGAATGTCTCTTTTCACAGCTATTCCCTTGTCCTGGTCCACCACATAGGCCCAGTTTCCCCCAGTGTGCTGATAGAAGCCTCCTTTGGATACCATGAGTGCTTGTGAAGCTTCACTAAGCGCCAAGCGTATCTGCAAGTTCTGTCCTCTCTTTATTTCATCCGGTACTTCTCCTACAAAGTCCATGTCCACCTCAAAGGTTCCGTTTGCCAATACTTCCGGATATACCTTTCTGATAATCACATCATAGGTATTTCCTGAGAATGGAAAGGTTCCTCTTAGACCGGTTTCTATTCTGGCTATATAGTGCTCATCTATTTGCGCTCTTACCTTATAACCAGAGAGTACATCTATCTGGCCTAGATTCTGGCCCTGATTCACAGTTTCTCCTATCTCTACCCTTACAGATGATAATTGACCTGCAATGGGTGCCTTGATGACCAAATTTCCCAAATTTCTTTGGATAGCATTCAGGTTTCTGTCTACAAGAGAGATGGAAGATTCTACCTGCCCAACCTGCTGTCCCCTTAACATAGAGTCTTTTTGAATGCGTAGTTTAACCAGATCTCTTCTGTTTAAGCTATATTCATAAGGATTCTTGGCATCCTGGTATTCAGCTTCT
>JBCBKZ010000549.1:0-4271 GCA_038520955.1 Bacteroidota bacterium
AGGAACCCTTTTCTTAGAAGAAAAGGGTTCCTCAAATCCAGTCCTGTGAGAATCACAAAACGCCTGAATAGCTTTCCTACCCGGTATGCCAGAAAGATCAGGACTACATTATAAAGGGCAAAGGAGGATAGCCCCATCCTGATGACTTCAAACTCATCTGGAGGCAGTACGCCATCTCCATCTATGATTTTATAAATGATGTAAAGGTCAGGCTCTGCCCGGAAGATGATGCCAAGTTGTTGAATGACGAAGAGGCTCCCCAGGTGAATCAGGAGAGAAGGGATGGCAGAAAAAATGATTTGATTGACGAGAGAGGTGTCAATGGTTAGCGCAGTTTGAATAGCCCGTTTGGAGGATGAACCACGGACATAGGCTAACCTAAGAATGAAACCCGGTGCTAATAGAGAAATGAGGAGTATACTCCCTAATGCTATGTTCAAGACTTATTTACCTCCTGAGTAACTACTTTAGCAAGTTTGTATGTTTTGCCTCCAACCTTTATCTCACTCTTAGTGCTTAATGAGTGCTGGAGTAGTTTTATGTATCTCACCAATTTGCTAGCTGCTTCTGGATTGGCAAGAATCTTTTGTACGTCTTCGCTTTGCCGAGCTTTCATATGGTCAGCGGCTTAATGATGAAACTTCCCTTCAAGCCCTTCTCCACTACCTGTTATCAGCAAAATACAAAAAAAGTATGTATTTCTGGAACGACAGCAGGTATATTCTATACGATACTAATTTCAGGAAGTTAAGAAATGTTGATAATTAGTATGCTAAGTATTTTAGGCTCTCTCCGTTGCCTGCTCCAATTTTAGCAGGTATTCTTCCAGCCTTTCTGAGAATTCATCGAATTCAGGCTGTTCTCTTAAAAACTCCAGATCAGTGTGAGTGTATATCTTACGAGGATACTTCATGCCATATTCTACCGCTTTCTGTAAGTGCTGGAAGGCTTCTGTTTTCATTTTCTTCAATGAATACAGGCAGGCCAAACTGAAATGTACTGAGTGGCTCTCTTCTCTAACCTCAAGGGAAAGTTTATAGTAATGAATGGCTCTATCGTAGTTACCTTGCTGGTAACTAAGCATAGCTTCACCGCTGTGGTGTAGGGCATCTATTCCGTCTGGCTCTGGTCTATGTTTAGGAGAACCTTTCATAGTCCAAAATCCAACCACGGGCGAAAGTAGCATACTAGTCCAGAAAGTTTGTCTGAATCCTATGTGTCGTTTTTGACCTAGTATACCGAGGAGCAAAGAGAGACTTATCCAAATTCCAATGACAATGCCTATCAGCATAATCTACAAATTTCGGTATTTGGCCGGTAAATGAAGTTGACCAGCTTTAGTTCTATGGCTATATATTCCTCTGAAACATATTAATTTAAGACAAACTATCAAAGGTGAAGATATTCAATTACTTAAAATGGTTGTTGAATATATTACATAGCTACCTTAACAGTAGAGGAATATCAGACACAGGAGGTCTTCTGGGAATTACCTTACAAGCAATCTAACCTTTTCCAGAAAGAATTTTTTGGTAAGTTTCTTGGTCCTGTAACACTGACATGGCATTCAAAATTACAGGATCATCGGTAAAGGAAGCTTTCCAAACTCCTTCTTGATAATAATAACGTTTAATGATCTCTGCACGTATAACGCGCACAATTTCTTTTTTGTGCTGTTGCAGATCTTGCTTCTTAAGCCGTTGGAGTTTGGTTCTTAGAGAGGAGATATCATCTGTGATCTCTTCCTGATAATCGAGATTAAAGAGAGATTCTTCCCAATCATCTATGGCCTGATCACTTTTGGTGTCAAAATAGAAGCCTTTGCTATCCACATAGCTAACAAAAGCTTTATACAAGGAGTCAGAAACTGAAAAAGTTTCAGGTTCATTGATAGCACCCCTTTTCCGACTAAAGTTTGAGGCAAAGTCAAAGATGAGTCCCTGGTTAAGTAAGGCCTGGGTAACAGCCTGATACTTCATATTAGGGATTTTGATATCTGGTTCTATCCCACCACCATCATATACTGGACGCCCATTTTTAGTGGTAAAGGCTTGTTTTAAGCTATCAGCAATTTTCCCTACACTGCCGTCCTCATTTCTGCTGGAATAGTCAATGGCCTGAATGCACCTACCGCTGGGTGTGTAGTATTTGGCTATGGTGATTTTTAGCTGGGTATTGAAACTTAGGGGTCTGACATTTTGTACCAGCCCTTTCCCAAAGCTTCTTTCTCCTATTACTACCCCTCTATCCAGGTCTTGCATAGCACCTGATACGATTTCAGAGGCACTGGCACTGGAACGGTTTACCAGTACAGCTAAGGGGATTTCAATGTCTACAGGATCCTGTCTGGTAGTCCAAATTCTCTGGGTTTCTGCTGTTCTGCCCCTCATCTCTACAATGCTTTCTCCCTTAGGTAGAAAAGCGTTGGTGATATTGACGGCTTCATCTACTCTACCTCCGGGATTTCCTCTCAGATCCAGGATGATTCCTTCCAGGTCCGGATCTTCAGCTTGTAATTTCTTGCAGGCATTATACACCTCAAAGCCTGCATCCTGATCAAAGCCTGTGAGCATGATGTAGCCTATGTGATCACCTGCCATATGTGTGTAGGGGACGTTTCTGCTGGATTCAAATTCTCTGGGGATGCTATAGCTCTCTTTGGAAGCGTCTGACAGCCTGATGGTTTCTATACTTACTTTACTACCACTTTCTCCACTCAGCAGGTCCATGGCTTCTGTTGCCTTTAGGCCTACTACGGAGTTTTCTCCCACTTTTAGGAGTTTGTCACCTATTTTAAGCCCTGCTCTATCAGCCGGACCTTTCTTTTGAATATCTCTGATGAATAGGGTATCTGCTTTTTTGACCAGCTTGATGCCGATTCCGCTGTACTGGCCTGCCTGATAAAATTTGGCATCTTCTATCTCATTCTCCCCGAAATAGTTGGTGTAGGGATCCATATTGACCAGCATGGCATCTATGGCTGTGCGCATGAGCTGGGTAGGGTCTGTTTCATCCACATAGACTTTGTTGATCTCTTTGTAAGATCTACCAAAAATATCCATGCTTTTGGCTATCTCGAAGTACTTATCCGAGAAGTTAGCACCTACTCCCAATAGAAAAAATATAATGACCACGCCTGCCGCAAGTATCCATTTTTGAAAAAATCTCCTATTCATCTTTGTAGCCATACTACTATCGCTAAGAATGTTTTTGCTTGTGAAGAAAATTAGGAAAAGAAGGGTGGGATTCCAACACTATTAAAACGCTATCCCCAAACGGAAGTTAGAAACGGGGATTAATCCCCAGTTTTGACCGCTATTTACGGGAATGAATACGCCCGCATCTTCATCCTCTCCATAAGACAGTTGGAGGCCCAGAGAGAAGTCCAGGTACCCAATGTCCATGATTCTCCTTTGCATGCCCCACATAGAGGATACGGCTACTGTATGAAAATGATATTGGATTCTGTTATCCGCATTTATACCGGCTCGCACCTTTCTGGTTAGCGTGGAACTGGAATGAAGGGTTACATAATTTGCGGACAGATTATCCTGGCTCAGGTTCCTCAGCATTCTTCTTTTAAGGTTATAATAGAACCTGGGACCCACCGTCAGGCCAATGGAACTGCTGTTGAGTTGGAGATCCGGGCTGCCCTGATTATTGAGGGTAAAGAAATAGCCTAGGCCTGCTTCTGTGTTGAGAGACCAGGCTGGACTCCATTTCTGTTCATATCCAAGGTGAATGACGCCCAAGACACCATTATTCTGAAAGCGCTTGACCAGCTCAATGACGTTTATCTTGAGCATGGAGCGCTCAGCTTTCATGTAGTGGAAAAAATCTGGCTCGGGAGTATTCCTAAAGTCTTCATTAGTGGTAGAGGAGGTACTTTGCCCATAGGCAGAGAGCGAAAGTAATGACAACCCAACGACCACCAGAGAGAGACAGAAGGTTCTGATCATTTTCAGGGAATTTTAGAAGCGGAATCAGGAAACAGATTGATTATGAATTTAAGGAAAATCAATCAGAAAACCTTCTGTCATGGAGATAATAGACAGAAAGTATTTTCAAGCGGTTGAAAAACTTCCCTGAACCCTAAACGACTCCCTTGCTAGAATGGCAGATATGAGAAAATGGGATAAACTGGCTAGCGTAGTGCCTTTTTCTCATAGGTACAAAATCTGCTCTAAGGACTTTGAGATGACAGTTTTACTATTTCTTCTGATTTCACCACCTGCCCCAATTCATTGAAGTCATATTCATCAATTAACACC
>JBCBKZ010000054.1:0-4952 GCA_038520955.1 Bacteroidota bacterium
GTCATACATTAAAAAAGAGTTAAAGCTTTAAACACTATATCTAATTTTAAATTGTAACTCATGCGAGTGATATAATTCGTAAATCTCCCTAAAACTCCACCCTCACCTTCGCCTCAGATCCTGGCTCCAAATCATACAAGATTCTCAACTGTTCTGTGCCTAGTTCTCCTACAGACACATTATAGTAGCCTTCTGAGAATACCCAGGGGCGGAATTCTGTGCCTTTGATACGTAGGGTGTAGAGAATATCTCCCGTATCTGCATTAGAGACCTGAATGATGGGGTCTTGCATACCTTCTACTAAGAGGGTAGGCAGGTATTGCACATTCTCTGGCGTGAAGTTATCCATCTGATTGATGGTAATGGGCCAACCCTCATAGGGAAGTGCACCTTCTACAGTGGGATCCGTATCTCGTTCCCAGTTGGCGAGGGTGATATCACGGCTAGCTCGGTTGAAGGTGACTACGCCATAGCCGGTCGCTCGGTCATAGAGATTGGAAGGTTCTCGACCTGTGAAATAAGGATTGCTGACTGCCAGAACGGTCATCTTATTTCCGAAACCATCTTCGAAATCGCCCATGTTCCTGGGAGCCCCTTCAGGTCTGTTTCTGCCTTCTGTAGGTGGATACCACCTTCTGGGCCAGACATTGGAAACGGAGGGTACGCATAAGGCATAGCCTGCATCTCCATAGGCATCTACGCCATACTGTATGGAGCTTCCTAAGTGTTGGTCTCCTGCCAGATGGAAGGCATAGGCTTTCCTGATGGTTTTCACAGCATTATCGCGGCCTGTTTGCGGCCATCCGTTAGAGTCCATATCTGCCACGGCTTTGTCACCTTCTGCATATTCTCCCTTTTCCAGTATGCGTAGCTTGGGCACTATACGATCATGAAACTCTTCTTTAGGAAGAGTAGCTACATTGGCAAAGATGGTTTGGGAAAGAACTACCTTCATCCAGGTTCCCTCAGACCAGTCCGCCGCCCAATCTTCCAGGAAGCTGAGTTGGCGTTCTCCAAGCAGGATAGCACCAGCAGCATCTGCCTGCGTTTTCGCATCAAAGTTCCGGTTCTGTATCCAGCCGTTTCTCACATCAGCCTTTGGGAGTAAAGCTCTGGGTGCCGACTTAAACTTGCGGTCTTCCAGTATAGCAAAGCTGATACCTCCATAGCGCATATCTGTGTAGTAAACGGTAATCCCTTGTTTGACAGGGGTAGGATCATAAGGGTCAGGTAAATGGCTGGTTTGCGTACGCTGAACCATATTTACCCACTCTGGTGGCATTTTGTAGCCGCCAGTATCTTGCTTGTCCGAATGGTCTTCAGGTGTATTATCAGCGGCCTTTCCGCCTTCTCCCCAAATGTTACCATGGTAAACATCGTGATCATCAGGAATGGCTACGGAAGGAATATCTCTCATTAAATCTCTAAATGTCCAACCGAAGAGGTACCACTTTCTGAGGTAGTCCAGACTCGCTTTATCTATCGGGCCTCGCTGAACACCATAACCTCCTACTCCTTCGTAAATCTGATCGCCAGAGAAGAACAAGAGATCTCCGTCCTGCTTACCTACATTCCCTATGAGGTCATTATTAGGAAAGCCCAGGTCATTATTTCCGGTAAAGCCCAGGACCTTAATGTCTTCTTTCTCACGAGGATCTTTTCTGATAGTCCCCTCAAAATAGGTGGGAACCACTCCTGATCCCGTACTTAGTTGGTAGGCGAGTCGATAGGGCTGATCTTCTACGTCCTGCCAGTCTTCCATCTTGAAGGTAGCTGTCCTGGACATGGGATCTATGGGGGCGGTAGCTGCTTTCTTCCAAACATTGCTACGCTTGAGTTCCAGACTGACCTCCTGTGCATCAGTGGCTCCCATAGGAGGCATCTGAGCTGTCAGTTTCAAGGTTCCTCTACTTAAGGTGTGCTGGGCAAAGAGTACTGGGCCATAAGCCAGCTCAGGATGATGGCTAAGCTTAGCTCCACTCAACTTCCAATCTTTAAAAGCTGAAGAGGGATTCTCCTCCATCTGATTTCCTTCAAAATCACTGAGGAGCGCGATGTTACCGGCTAAGGCCTCTGCTGCAAGATCCTCCTGCTGAAAGCTCAGAATGGCATTCTCCGTATCATTCTCATATATGCTCAGAGAAATACTCGTACCCGACACCTTGGCTGACAGTTTATACCAAGCATCTGAAAGCGCTATGGCTTCTTCACTGTATGCTTCTTGTATGAATAGCTTACCAGAAGTGGTAACTCCCACTTTTATCCCTTCGCCCCTTACTGCATCATCCCGATAGTCGTTGAATTGTCCTTTGGCGCCAAGGAGAAAGCCTACTTTATTAATTCCTTGAGTGTTCTGATTAAGAAATTTAACTATAACGATTATTTCTACTTCCCCAGCCTGTTCTCCTAATCTGTGGGTAAGTAGGTGTACATTCCTATTAGGCGCACTTACTAAGCAGTGAAGCTCACCGTCCTTTAGTTCCCAGTCCTGCAAACGGTTAGCCCAAAAGTCCGGTCCTACCCATGTCCGACTTACCCCATCCCAATTACTTTGAAAAGAATCGGTAGACGATTCTTGACACGAACTAATGATAAATGTGAGGGTAAGAATATAGAGGAGAGTACGTCCTTTCATGAGCCTAGATATTTTGAGGGGGAATTTATTTACCTAAAAAGAGAATAGCGCTGAATTTTCCTACCAGTTATTAGCCTGCAAAAGGATTATTCTTCTGGTCATGGCTGGTATCTACCACTCTTATGGCAGTCACTTCCGCTTTAGCCGTCAGCACGTGTCCACTCCACGCATCACAATGTATGATGACTTTCTTGCCTTTGAGTTCAGTTACCTTAGCTCTAAGGGTTACCGGAATATCATTCGGGGTAGGTTTCAGGTATTTCACGGTCATGGTCCCTGTGGCATACCTATAGTCAGGTTGGGTATTCATTTCTCTTCCTTCCGCCTTGTAAGCGGCAGCCATAGCCGTCCCCATGGTATGGCAATCTATGATGGAAGCCAGTATTCCTCCATTCAGTACATTCCTCCATCCCTGGTACTTCTCTTGAGAATGCCACACACATACTGCCTCCTCTCCTTCCCAATAACTTTTTACATGGAGACCCTCAGTCTGATCTTTACCGCATCCAAAACAGATATTGCCAGGCATAAAATCCTGGAAGTAGCTTCTTTGTTCCATATGGTAAAGGTAAGAGGATTAGTTGGGGTAGGACAAAAAAAGACCCGGTAGTTTTGCTACCGGGCCCTGTTTAGTAGTAGTAGTATCTCAATAGTTCAATGAATTTATATAAAGACGTGTGTTAATCTTTTGTTAATGCATATTAAGAAAAAAATACCAGATTGGACACATTTGACTAAAAAATTTCTGAGAAAAAGACCTTTTTTTGGCCCAAAAACCTCAAAAAAATCGCAGTTTGAAGGGTAATAAACCGCTTCCACCTTATTAGGTAGGAGCTTCGTAGAAAAAATCAACTGCTCAAACCTAATAGAGGATACTTACGTTATAATTCTGTATGAAAAATTTCTTCCTTTCTTTTATCATGCTGGCGCTAGGTTGTCAGCTTACCCTTGCACAGTCCGTGCAAAAGATTGATTTTAAGACATTTGAATCCCATATCAAGACTCAATCTGACACTACTTATCTATATAACTTCTGGGCTACCTGGTGTAAACCCTGTATCAAGGAGCTTCCTTATCTACAGCAGGCCAAGGCTAATCACAAGGATGATAAGTTTCAGATAGTCTATGTCAGTTTAGATTTTCCTGACCAGTTGAGTCTGGTGGAATCCTTTGTGGCCAGAAAGGCACTGGATCCGGTATGGATGCTGGATGAACCCGATGCCAATTCATGGATAGATAAGGTTAGCCCCAAATGGTCTGGCGCTATTCCGGCCTCCCTAATGGTTAATCAGGCCAGCGGCTTGTATGAATTTCACGAAGGATCCTTTACCCAGGAGAGCCTGGACAGTTGGATCGCT
This sequence comes from Bacteroidota bacterium, assembly GCA_038520955.1. Taxonomy (GTDB): domain Bacteria; phylum Bacteroidota; class Bacteroidia; order J057; family J057; genus JBCBKZ01. Next base: position 3,994 of record JBCBKZ010000054.1, read on the forward strand.
TCTTACCAATAAGATCATTCTAACACCTAATACTAACTCAAATGATTCGTACCAAACTTACCCTCTTCCTCTTGTTTATAGGACTCGCTTCCTCAACATTTGGTCAAACGGTATATGAAATCGGAAGTACAGTTTCCGACTTTTCTCTGAAGAGTACAGAAAACACCATGATTTCCATGGAAAGCTATGAGGATGCTAAGGGAATTATCCTTGCATTCACTTGTAATACTTGTCCATGGGCTAAGCTGTATGAAAGCAGACTAATAGAACTTCACAATGAATTTGCGCCTAAGGGATACCCTGTTATTGCGATTAATCCTAATGACCCCAAGGTTCAGCCAGGTGACTCTTTTGAAGCTATGCAGGAGCGTAAATCGGATAAAGAGTTTCCCTTCGCATATGTGGTAGATGAAAATCAGGTCATTACTCGTATGTATGGTGCTACGCGTACCCCTGAATTAGTGGTTCTTCAGAGAAATGAGGACAACCAACTGATGGTAGCCTATAAGGGAGCCGTGGATGATAGTCCCAGAGATGCTTCTGCCGTGGAGAAACCTTATGTAGCTACAGCTATTAACGCCCTCATAAAGGGAGAAAAGGTAGAAACCACTTCTACGAAAGCTATTGGATGTAGTATTAAGTGGAGTCCCAGCTAATAGGATTTCTTCTCACGAAAATATATAGATGTCTGCTCCTCTTGGGGCAGGCATTTCTTTTTTTATGCTTTTTGTCTCCACTAGCTTTGGGCTTAAACCCGGAACTATTAGAGTTTCCGATAGCTGGAGGTCTTACTTTTCAATCAAAGCTTCAACTTATAGCTAATTGGCTCCATAGGAGCCCCATCTAATTAGCCCGTCAGGGCAGCATTAAAAAATGGCTCCTTTGGAGCCATACATCATTACATCCGGTATAAAACAAAGGCCCCGTCTGGGGATAGACGGGGCGCATTGCGTTTGGGG
>JBCBKZ010000054.1:4962-14388 GCA_038520955.1 Bacteroidota bacterium
CATTTTGATCTACTATATAAATGTAGAGAAAAAATATTGCCTCTCAAAACAATGCCCGGTCGGTCTAAAAGTATCATTATCAGATATATCGAAAAAGGAGCATTTTGTACACAAAATTCTACACTTTGTAGATAAATCTTACATGCCGAAGCTTTAGGGAAACCGAAATGAGTAACATTAACTCTTAGTTATCAACCAGAGAATCAATAAACAAGAAGAGATAGAGAGAAGTACATATATAGCCGCCAAAAGCCATTCTCCGGCTTGTATGAGCTTTAACGTCTCGAAGCTAAAAGTGGAGAAGGTAGAGAAGCCCCCGCAAAATCCGACAAGTATGAGAGATTTATAAGCTGCGGGAAAATTTGTATTCTTCGCAAAATATATCCAGGCAAATCCCAGCACTACGCAGCTCAATATGTTAGCGGCCAAGGTGGCTATCGGGAAACCGGATTCTGCAGTTCCTATCCACTTTGATAGCCCAAAACGCAACATACTCCCTAAGCCTCCCCCCATGAATACTGCTAACCATTCCATCATTTCTTCTTCTAATTAGGCACTATTCATATTGCATCTCTCCCCGTATTCCTGCATGGAAGCCCTCACTAATCCCAACAATATCTGTCTTGACAGTTAGGGTGTGATTCTCATACCTTCCTGACTCATCAAAAAAGACCGCTAATCTAATGTCAGTGCTATAAAGCCAGGAGTCTTGCTTCATAAGTGTGTACACGTAGGCAAGTCGGTCTTCTTCTCCGTACACTACCTTCTGTTGCTGAAGGGCAGAGGATTTACGTAGACCTTGCTGTAAGTTAGCGATGATGGTATCGCCTGATTCTATTACATCATAATTTGAGGATACCTTAGCTGTGAGGTACGATTCTTTCAGAAGCATTTCCAGCTCTTCTGTTAAGGGACAAGTCCCATCAGCACTCTGGTCCCATTTTACTTGCTGTTCTTCCCAACTTCCTTCAGTACCCAGGGCCCCTGCCCTCTTGGAAAAGGAGGCTCCTTCATTACAGGATTTTACTAGTTGAGACTCAATCTGTTGGGTCAGTGGATCTTTCACTTCTGATACTTCAGAAGTACAGGAGCTCATAAAAACTACGCCTGCTAATAAAAAGAGAAGCTTTAGTCGGAGCATGAACATTAGGTATTCAGGTTAATGCCAGGAATTAATCTTAGGCCATACTGGCTATTCTTGACTCACACAGTATATCACCCGTCATATCCTCTGGTATAGGTAGGCCCATCAATTTGAGAATAGTAGGCGCTAAATCGCCCAGCTTTCCAGTCTCCTGCTTGAGGCTAAATCTTTCTTCTTTGTCCACTAAGATCAGCGGTACTAAAGCGGTTGTGTGTGCAGTATGAGGACTTCCATCTTCATTCATCATTTTATCTGCATTTCCGTGGTCAGCGGTTATTAATACAATGAAGTCTTTTTCTAAAGCGGCTTCAACTACTGCCTGAGTAGAAGCATCCACTTCTTCACAGGCTTTTACTGCTGCCTGAAAGTCCCCTGTATGCCCCACCATATCCGGATTGGCAAAATTAAGACATATGAAATCTGTGCTATCTCTCTCTATTTCTTCAATAATGGTCTCCTTAATACAGTTAGCACTCATCTCAGGTTTCAGATCATAAGTAGCTACCTTGGGAGACTTACACAACTTGTGGACTTCTCCGTCCATGGGTTCTTCTCTCCCACCGTTAAAGAAGAAGGTAACATGGGGATACTTCTCTGTCTCTGCTATTCTGACCTGTCTTTTTCCTAGCAAGGCTAATTGCTCTCCCAGTCCATTCTTAATCTCTTCTTTCTCATATAATACATGTATATCCTTGAAAGAATCATCATAACGGGTCATGGTATTATAGTATAAAGGAAGCGTCTTCATACCTTCTTCTGGCATATCCGCCTGAGTAAGTACGTGGGTGAGTTGTCTCCCTCTGTCCGTACGGAAGTTAAAGAAGAGGATGGCATCATCTTCCTGTATAGTCGCTACAGGTTTCCCCTCTTTTACCACGATTCTTGGGGTTACAAATTCATCTGTGGTATTCTCTGCGTAAGAGTCCTGGATGGCTTCGGCAGCGGAGGTAAACTCCTTACCTTTTCCATGAACCAACGCGTCATATGCCAGCTTTACCCTGGGCCATCTCTTATCTCTGTCCATGGCATAATATCTTCCCACTACAGTAGCTATCTCACCCAGGCCTATTTCAGCCAGTTTATCTTCTAACTGCTTCAGATACTTTTGGCCTCCATCAGGAGCTGTATCTCTCCCGTCAGTGAAACAGTGTATGTAGATTTTCGGAAGGTTTAACTCCCGAAAAGATTCAATTATTCCAAAAAGATGCTGTATATGGCTATGTACGCCTCCATCAGATAGTAGCCCTAAAAGATGAAGAGGTTTATTTTTCTCCAGACAATAAGCAGCCAGATCTTTCACCCGTGGATTATCCTTGAACTGTTTTGTTTCGAATTCCCGATTTATCCTGACCAGATCTTGGTACACTATTCTCCCGGCACCTATATTCATATGTCCCACCTCAGAATTCCCCATTTGGCCATCAGGAAGCCCTACAGGCAGCCCAGAAGCCACTAATTTTGTGTTTGGGCAAGTATTCAATAGTTGATCGTAAAAGGGAGTTTTCGCTGTGTGAATGGCACTCAATTTGGGGTTTTCTGTTATTCCCCACCCATCCATTATGATGAGAGCTACTTTTCGGTTGTCCATGATGTAAATCTAGATAAATCTTTCAAATAGTTATATAAAGTTTCTGGCACGATTTCTGTGAATGATCAAGTGATATGACGTGATAATGACTACTTAACGGCATGAGAATTTTTTGTACCATATTTGCGTTTATGCTCTTAATTTCTCTGGGAACAGGAGAGGCTAAAGCCCAATCCAGATCCCAGACCCTAAACGCAGTGGTAAAGGCGATACAGACGGGCAACTCAAACTTACTTGCCAGTTACTTTAGTAGCAGAGTGGAATTGACAATTGTAAATCAGCGCAATTTATACTCTCCACAGCAAGCTAAGTTTGTTATGAGGGAATTTTTTGGGACTTATCCTCCCAGCTCCTTCAACATCAAACATACCGGGAACACCGGCTCTACCACCTATGCGTTAGGAAGTTTTATAAGTTCCAGAGGTAGTTTTGAAGTCAATATCTTTATCAAGTCTGAAGGCTCTGGCTACAGGGTCAGTAATATAAGAATCGGACGATAAGCATACCTTTACCTTACTGTTGTTAAAGAAATTTGTGGCATAATGCGGTTTTCGCATTATGCCACAGCTTTTTTATTGATTCCCTCCCCTTCCTGATATAACTTCCTACCTGTTTATCTTTATATGAATGAGAAACTTTCTAGATCATCCAGAAACAGATAGAATCATCCAGGAAGCTATAAAGGAAGATATAGGTCCGGGAGATCATACTACGCTATCTACCATTCCAGCAGGAGCGGAATCTTCAGCAAGATGCCTTATTAAAGGAGAGGGGGTTCTGGCCGGAGTAGCCCTGGCTGAAAAAGTTTTTCATACTCTGGATGCTGATCTGACAATGGAGGTATTCATTCAGGATGGAGCAGAAGTATCCTATGGGGATGTTTCCTTCCATGTCCATGGAAAAGTACGAAGTATTCTCCAGTCAGAAAGAATTGTGCTTAACCTCATGCAGAGGATGAGTGGAATTGCCAGTTTTGCCCGTGAAGTATCCTCCTTACTGGAGGGTCTTTCCTGCAAAGTACTGGATACGCGTAAAACTACTCCCCTTATAAGGCACGTAGAGAAATGGGCTGTAAACATAGGTGGAGGTACCAACCATAGATTTGGCCTGTATGACATGGTTATGATTAAGGATAATCATGTAGACTATGCCGGAGGTATCACAGAGGCTATTATGGCTTGCAGATCCTATCTTAAAGAACACGATCTGTACCTAAAAATAGAGGTAGAAACCAGAGATCTGGAAGAAGTACAGGAAGTATTAAAAACAGGAGAAGCAGATATCATCATGTTGGATAATATGAGTTTACCCATGATGCGTGAGGCAGTAAACATGATTGGGGATAAGGCCCAAACAGAAGCCTCTGGAGGAATTACGCTGGAAACCGCCAGAGCCATAGCTGAAACAGGCGTAAACTTTATCAGCATGGGAGCACTTACTCATTCAGTTAAAAGCATGGATATCAGCTTAAAAGCGATAAAGTAATTCATTACAAAGCTTGAAGTATATGTGGGTGGAAGGCATCCAGAATCAATCCCTCTCGTTACTGTATAAAAGCACCTGATCCCTCATCATGAAGAAAAAAGGGTTTGTCACCATTAAGGATATTGCCAAAGAGTTGGGCCTTTCCACCTCTACGGTTTCCAGAGCCCTTAGGGATCAGCCAGACGTGAGTTCTGTAACTAAAGCCAATGTCCTTGAATTGGCGGAAAAATGGAATTACAGAAGGAACCTTCTGGCGGCGAATATGTCCGAGCAACGAACCGGACTTATAGGAGTCATCATTCCTACCTTCGCAGGGCACTTTTTTTCACGTATCATTAGTGGGATACAGGAGTATGCCTTCAAGGAGGGTTTCAGAACTATATTCTCTGAAAGCAGGCATTTAGCGGAAAGAGAACGTATGGATACCTTTGCCATGCTATCCGTAAGGGTAGATGGGATGATTGTAGCTTCTGCAGTGAACCCAGAGGAGAATAAGGACTATTTTGATGAGGTACTGGAGCTGGAAGTCCCCTTTGTGATGGTAGATCTTGAGTGTGAGGGATTAGCGGCACCCATTGTAAAAATTGATGACTTTAGGGCCGCATATGAGGCTACAGAATACCTGATAAAGTCCGGCTGTAGAAAGCTGGCACATTTCGGTGGCCAGCTTAATCAATCCATTCCCAAAGAACGCAAAGCAGGATTTATTGAAGCCTTAAAAACCTACCAACTCCCCATCAAAGAAGAATGGCTACTGGAAGTTGGGTATGAAATAGAGCCTTCTCAAGTAGCCATGGAGAAAATCCTTAGCGATGGAGGAGACTATCCTGACGGAATCTTGGCCGTTAGCGATAGAGCTGTATATGGAGCCATGCAGCCGATAAAAGCTAAGGGCTTGAGAATACCTGAAGATATTTCGCTCATAGGATTCTCTGATAACCCGCTGTCAACCTTAATTGACCCCAAAATAAGCTCTGTTTCTCAACCAGCGCATGAAATGGGCATGAAAGCCGTCAGTCTTATTGTAGAAAGTCTAAATGAGAAGACTTCTCTCAAAGGGTACAAACCTTATATATTTGATACTGAGCTTATTTTAAGAGAAACAACCAAACCTCTCAAAAAAGTTTTTCAGTCTTAGCTCATTTCTTCATAAGCTAGCGTAGCAAAATCAGCCGAAGCTCTGGTACCACTCAAGTCCTGGCATGCAATCCCCACAAAAGCCCCTGTAAAGGCTGGTCGATAGCGTTCACTACCATCCCTGACGTGATCATCAGAAAGAATACTTCCATCATAGGTTCCGGGAAGATCATTTGTTTCTCCCTCTCCGACAGAATAGGAAAAGGTAATTTCAGCAGACATCCATCTTAACCCGAGGGATATTTTTCCTTCATCCGGCAGTTCAATAGGAGAAATAGCTTCTGACATCTGAAAGTTATCACACATGATGAGTTGTAGCCATCTGGAAGTTCCGGACTCATCCCCCATCACATAGAAGTAGAGGTAATGGCCCGTGTTGTAATAGGCTACCAGGCCTGCCATCTGTTGAAAGCTTTTAGGATGGAAGTCAACAGAAATTTCATAGGTAAAATGCTGGGATTGTACCCTTCTGGCCAATAGACTTTGCTCAAACAAAGAGGTTAAAGACTCTCGCCCAAATAGCCTTAAGCTGCCGGACTTAGGTAAATGGGCAACCCAGCTTTTATCCTGGGGTACTCGAAGAGATTGATACGTATCTGGCAGTATATCTGACTCAAAATCAACAACTTCCCTAATGCAATAAGGAGCTACCATCTGGCTTTCTGGAATGGATACACGTGCCAGTTTTCCGCCAGCCTCCAGCCTGGGCCACTCTCCCTCAGGCCAACTTAATTTCTCAATGCATGTCTCTCGTCCTAAGGGACATTTTCCTAAAGGTGCCAATGGGCGACCAGCCAAAAAAACTATATACCATTCTCCAGATTCCGTTTGAACCAGATCAGCATGACCGGTTTTCTGAATAGGATGATTTGGGTGATCTTTTGCCGTGAGAATGGGGTTTTCAGGCTGCACTTCATAAGGCCCTGTAATTTCCTTTGATCTGGCCAAACTTACCGCATGACCATACTCTGTCCCTCCTTCAGCTGTGATCAGATAATAATATCCATCTTTTTGGTAGAGATGTGGTCCTTCTGTTTTCCCTAATTCAGTCCCTTCAAAAATTCTGTAGACAGGGCCTGTAAGTTTTTCCGCCTTAAGGTCATACTCCTGGAGAATAATCCCCCCAAAGAATTTCCCTTTTCTGTGATCCACCTCCATACTGAGGTACCACTTCCTCCCATCCTCATCATGAAATAAGGATGCATCAAAGCCATGAGAACCCAATGAAATGGGATCTGACCATGGGCCAGTAATATTCCTGGCAGTAGTCAGGTAGTTAGGCGTATCTTTCCAGACGCCATCAAAACTTCTTACCTGACTATAAACCAGATAATACAACTCACCATCATGACTCAAACAAGGAGCCCATACCCCACATGAGTCAGGAACTCCTTTCATATCCAGGAGAGATATACGGTCCAGGGGACTACAAACGTACACCCAGTTTTGAAGATCTGTAGAATGATGGATTCTAACTCCAGGAAACCATTCAAAGGTAGAAGTAGCTATATAATAGTCATTTCTTACCCTGATAATAGACGGATCTGGATGAAAACCTCTAAGGATGGGATTATGAATAGCCAATGTCTGATAAGTAATGGATTATACTAAGTTGAATTCTTCCAAAAATTGTAAAGATAATCAGTAGTTCTACCGCTAATAATTTTTTAGAAAATTCTTTAAAAATCAAACAGACTATTAGCTGCGTGTCTTTGTTGGGCTTCCTGCAAACGTTCCCGAAAGAAATTGGGCTAAAAAAGGCTATTACAGCCCACTAAAACGTTTGCATTCTCCTGAAAAAGTGGTAAACTGGATATGTAATTGACCTATTACCTAAGACTGAGGAACTACTGCATGAAGCACATATACCTAAAATTCCCCAATCATTTCTAGGACACTATAGGACAAATACACTTTGTAAGTCTCTTTCTATTCAGAATTTTGAGTCTACGTCTTGAAATTCAGCCTGAATGGATAAAGGCTAACTGACTACTATGACTATACTCAGGAATTCGAAGGTCCTTCTGTCCTTATCTTCCTCGGCGGAGCTAGCTCTGACTGAAAGGAAGATATCTTTTCCTGCTTTTTCCAGTCTAATAGTTAGTTGTAGAGGAAACATCCTGCCTCTATACTCTTCCAAGCCTAATTATTGTTATGAGAGATTCTCCTCCAATTTGCTATTGCAAATCGGCATGGGAGAAATTATTTGCTCCGGGAAAAATATTCTTTCATCTGATTTTTCTGACTCGGGCAATCTAACTACTGAATTATATATCTTTTTTCATATATATAATTATTCTAACTTATTGAGCCATTTTGCAGAGTTCTGCTCTGCCAAAATCTATTATTCAATCTTTTTGTTAACTACTACTTTATGTTATTATCTAAACTATTTAAAGTATGTCAGTCGGCCTTGATCTTATTCATTTGCCTGACGCCCTTAATGGTGTCTGCGAATGATGGGCCTGCTGTAGTAGCTGACGTGTCCGGTACCGTAACGAATTCAGACGGTGAGGCATTGGTTGGCGCATCTGTTGCGATTAAGGGTACCACGACAGGTACGCTTACGGACGGGAACGGTAGATTCCAACTATCTGTTCCAGACGGTTCTACTACCTTGATCATCTCATACCTGGGGTATGAAAGACAAGAGGTCGACATTGCCGGTCGTACAGTGGTAAACGTTACCATGGTTTCGGCTGAGTCTTACCTTGAAGAGGTGGTGGTAACGGGATATACTTCTGAGAGAAAGGGAGATATCCTGGGATCCGTAGAGGTCGTAAACACTGAGGACTTACTTGCTGCTCCTGCTGCCAACCTTGCTGGTCAGTTACAGGGACGTGCATCTGGTGTAGTTGTATCTAACGATGCAAGACCAGGTGGTGGTGCAAAAGTACGTATCCGTGGTTTTACGTCTTTCGGTCAGAGTAACCCACTTTACATTATTGATGGGGTACCTACTAAAGACGCAAGTGCTCTTAACCCGAATGACATTGAGTCAGTTCAGGTATTGAAGGATGCAACTGCTGCTTCTATCTATGGTGCTCGTGCTGCACAGGGGGTAATCATTGTTACCACTAAAGGCGGTAAAAAAGGCGCTGTTCAGTTTTCTTACGATGGATACTATGGGGTACAGACCATTCCTGAGTCTAGTAAGCCAGATCTATTGAACACTCAGGAGTATCTTGAGTACCTGAGACTTAACAACGGTGATGATTTCATTCACCCAGTATTTGGAACAGTAGGAACAGGAACTATTCCTGATCGTATCGTAACCAGCCCTGGATTCAAAGGTGGGGTAGCTGCTAATGATCCTCGTGCAAATCCTGATCTGTATGACATCTCTGACTTCGGAGCTGCTTACCAGATCATGGAAACAAGTGCTGGTACTGACTGGTTTGATGCTGCTACTCGTCCTGCAGTTATTCAGAACCATCAGGTTACTGCACAGGGTGGTGGAAACAACGGTACATATGTATTCAGTATGAACTACTTTGGTCAGGAAGGTCTGTATGAGAATACTGACTATAACCGTTACACTGCTCGTATGAACACTTCATACTCTCCTAAGAAATGGTTGAGAATAGGTGAAAACTTCCAGTTTTCTTATGATAAAACTAGAGGGAGTGCTGATGCGGCAGGGGGAGTTCTTGGATCCTCATCTCCCTGGGCTGGTGCATATCGTATGGTGCCATACATCCCAATTTATGATATAGAAGGAGGATTTGGTGGTAACGCTGTGGGTGAATCTGGTAACGCAACCAGCCCGGTAGCTTCTCTTTCCAGAAACGCGGACGATTTCAACGAGAGATACAGAGCTTTCGGTAATGCATTTGCTGAAATTAGCCCAGTAGACTGGATTAAATTCCGTACTTCTTTCGGTGTTGACTTCACTAACTTCTTTAACAAAGACATCACTTACCGTACGTATGAATATTCAGAAAATACCTCTATCACAGGTTTAGGAACTACCAGTGGATATAACCTGACTTGGACCTGGACTAACACGGTAACACTTGAGCAAGAATTCGGCGATCACGGACTTAAGCTATTATTAGGTTCTGAGGCTATC
>JBCBKZ010000550.1:0-4262 GCA_038520955.1 Bacteroidota bacterium
TTAGAAGCTGCATTGGCTTCATCTGCCCACTTATACCATCCTCCTTGATCAGGGTCTATGGTACGTACCACTCTATAAATCTTCTCTCCATTGTCTGCCCATGGTTCATTCTGAAGTTCATAGATGAGGTTACTATAGGGGTTTAGTTCTTCTACTATTTTGGCTACCATCTTCTTCTGGTAGGCTAACAGATTTCCATTGTCCGGGGTGTTGGCTTTCTTTCTATCCAGGCCTTTGGGTAATCCATTGATGTTATTGGCATCATTAAAGGGATTACGCTCCCAGTTGGTATCCTGATAGTTGGAAGAGAAAAAGGTAACCTCCACCACTATCCCCAATGACTCGGCCAGCTTCATGAAGCTGTGGAAGCGCTCGAAGTAAGCTGGGTTCCAGCTATCCAGATCAAATTTTCCTTCTCCCTCAAATTCACCGGCCTCCTCTACCCTTTGCCAGGGAGCAATGAATCTCCCCACTGCAGGAGCCAGGGTATTATTCCCTATTCCAAAGCTTCCCGGGACCTCCACATAACTCCCCGTAAACAAACGGGTATAATTCATGCCTTCCGCATGCAGGGTATTCAGGTAGGACTCATAGTCAAAGTCGAGATTTAAGACTCCTCCATAATGCTCTGCAGAGGTGATCAGTAAAATAGGTTCCCCTTTATACTGCAAATAGCGGGTGTTATCTGGATGTAGCTTTATAGGAGCTTGAGCAAGGAGCTGTCCCCCTACTTGTAGAAATAAAAAGAGACAAAGCATCACCAATGGTCCAGCTGCCTCTTTCTTTTTCCAATAACTTACAGACTGATCGGGTTGAGGATTAAGGGTATACATAGGGTTGAAATGGTATTTTTCTTCTTAACGGTGTTATGTTTTATCCCTATCGAATATTTACCTATTCATTTTCGATTATCGCTCTGCTTCCCATTCTGAAATAGCTACCTTACTTCTCTCTAAGCTCTTCCAGCTGCTGACGAATCCAGTCATACTTCATGGGGTTATATTTCTCTCCAGGTAGTCCATGACCAGCATACGGATACACCACATAAGACTTAGGAACTGTCAGCTGATTATAGGCAGCAAAATTTATATGAGGAGGACAGACGGGATCCACTAGCCCTATGGACATTAACACAGGTGCCTTCACCCAGGGAGCCAGGTTTTTGATGTCTATATAATGCAAACTACTATAAACGCCCTCCCAGCCTATTGCTGGATTTTCCTTCACATAGTTGATGAACTCTCCTCCGGGCCAGGCAGCCACCTGAAAGTAATCTTCAAAGTCAGAGAGAAAGGGAACTGCAGGGACACTCAGCTTAATTCTCTTATTGTCCAGGGCAGCTGTAGCAAAGCTTAGTGCACCTCCCTGACTTCCTCCTTCTACTACTAAGAGGGAGGTATCTACTTCCGGGCGACTACATAGGAAGTCTACCGCACGAATACAATCCATATAGGCTCCCCGATAAATGTACATCTCTTTATCATCTACAAAGTGCTGCAGATAGCCTGGGAATCCGGGATTGACATGATCCTGGCTATTACCATGCCCCCTAATATTCAAGGCGAGGGCAATCATATCATTCCCTCCATAGCCATGATTAGGGCCTTGGTTAGAACTGTAGCCTTGTACATGGAGAATAGCAGGATACTTTCCAGCTTTCGTAGGTCTTCTGTACCAGCCTCTCACCAGCACATTTCCCAGGGATCTCATCTCAACCAGGAAATATTCCTTATCAGCAGTACAAAGGGAATCCTGTCGAATCATCTTGAACTGAGGCGCAACGGCGGCTAACTCTCTTCTAGCCCTATCCCAATAGTTCTGAAAATCTTCTGGTTGGGTTAAAGGAGACACTATAGCTTCTGGCTTAACCCCTATGCTAAACCCAAAAGACTTATTCTCCAGCTCAGCTTCTAGCACAGTTTCTATCTGATAAAAGCCGGGAGCCAAGTTTCCCAACGCTATGCTTACCGACTTTTTCTTGTCTCGCTTCAGCTTAACAGGAAAGCTTTGTTCAGAAATGAGTTCCCCAAAGTCTGATCTAAGCACATAGCTAAGCGTGCCATTTACCGGCTTCCTATAGTTATTCTCCATTTCTAAAGAAAAGGAATAGCCACCCTCCCCAAGAAAGACGTGATCATCCGGCAAGCCCTTCACTTCTATGCTGACCAGATCCTCCATGCCGATTACTCTCAGCGATTGATTCTTTCCATAAAAGCCCCCTCCTCCCGCATCATCATATACACGTACTGCGATGAGGTTCTCCTCGTCAAATTTGATCGCCTCAAAAGGGATGTTGTATAGGCGCTGCACATTGTACTTGCCCTCATAATTGGGTGGAAACTGCCCAGTCTGTCCAATAGACTGTCCGTTCCAATAGGTAGCATCCGTATCATCTATGGGGCCAAGATCCAGAATGAGCCCGCCATTTAAACGAGCATCTTCCTTAAAGTCTGAAGGAATGATGACCTTCTGTCGGTACCATGCATATCCATCATAACCGTTGTACCCCTGGCGTTCCCAAAGTTGATTTCCTTGTAGATTAGCCCAAGAAGCATCATCTACCTCCATATCAGCCCAGCTGGAATCGTCTCCCGTTTGGAACTTCCAGGTAGATTTCAACAGGTTCTGTGCTGAAAGAAAGGAGAATAAGCCTAAGCTCAATAAGAACAAGAGAGCTGTATTTTTCATAGACAATTTCTTGAGAATTAATGTATTTGTTTGGGAGCTTGAAGATGATTGAGACAATTAAGCATGGACCTTACCGTATGATATGCCCCTTTCCAGATCCCGCTTTTGATGGCCTTTTGGGCTCCTTCCTCTTTATCCAGTCCGCCTATATACCATCCTCCACGTTCGTGATCTATTAAGTACTTATCTATGTAAATCCATTGCTGGATAAATTTCTCTCCATAATCCATGGGATCATCGGGATACAGTTGGCTCATGATCAGTAAGGTGTTCAGGGTTTCCGCTTGTCCCCACCACTCTTTGGTATCCTTAATGATGTGCATCTGACCATCCAAGTAATAGCCCCTGTCATACAAGCCCCCAACGGAGGAATCAAACCCATGTCTCAGGCTGTGATCCGTCATGATCTTTGCTCTGACCATAGTGAGAGAATCCAATTCCCCATACAGTACTTCAGATGCCTCCATCAATAAATAGGCGGTTTCTATGTCGTGCCCGAAAGAAACATGATCCAGATAAGCATTCTGTTTGAGCGTCTCCAGGCTATTATCCTCATACACAAATGGCTCCCAATCTTCTGAAAAGAACAGCCTGAGATATCCATCCTCATGGGTGATCTCATCCCTGACCAAAAGCAACATTTCCTCCAAACGCTCTTTCACCAAAGGGTCTGGCCATACCTGATACAGTTCTGTGAAGGCCTCCAGAAGATGAATAGAACTGTTCTGGTCTTTAGGAGGGACGCCATTAAAGCCTTCAGGCAAGGGAGTCCCATCAGGTTCCATGAATTGGTAGTACCCTTTCCGGACGCTATCATGGCTGTGAGTCTCCAGCCAATAAAAGGCCTCTTTGGCGAGGTCAAGCGCAGAGGCATCTCCCGTTAGTTTTGCAAAGGCTGACAATCCGTAGATGGCAAAAGAATTCCCATAAGCATGCTTGAGAATTTTTCCCTTACCGTCAAAGTCTATGGGAGTCCCTTGCTTATCCACCAGCGTAAAGAAGCCGCCGTTTTCCTTATCCCACATGCTTTCCTCCAAATAGTCTACTCCATGAGCAGCAATGGTAGCAAAGTATTCATCTTGAGAACCCGACTCTGCCAGTTTAGAAGCAGACCATACATGCCTGGCCTGGGTGACAATCATTTTGGTTTGTTGGCCAAAGGGCTGCCACTGATAATCGAAGTTGCTGAGATAGCCTCCGTCTACCGTATCCAATACTCTGGGGTACCAGGCGGGTGCCATTTCTTCCCATAAGACCTGCTCTATCTGAGTTGAGATTCCTTCCATAGGAGAAGGGGTAGTTTCTTTCTCCTGGCAGGAAATGTAGCAGGTGATGAGAAGAGAGAAGAAAAGAAAGACAAAGTTTTTATTCATAGGGTTCCTGTAAAACCATGGTAAAATTACTCACGCAAAGACGCGAGGACGCAAAGAAATCAATTGATCAATTTTCACAATCCATAGGCTATAAGGTGTGATCCCTTCGAGATCATACTTTGAAGCCATTGAAAGCCATAATAATGGAACCTCTTCAAGGTTCTGATCCCATAATCTCGAAGAGATTTAACTATTATTAGC
>JBCBKZ010000551.1:0-4260 GCA_038520955.1 Bacteroidota bacterium
ATATCATTAATGATTGATGTGAAACAAGTACAGTTTATAAATAGAAATAGGCGGATAGATCCGTACTATTTCTCCGCATGAAGGCTAAATTGAGGAAACAGTCTCCTCCAAGGAGGAGATTTAGAGGTGGGTTACGAAGCTCAGACATTCTATCCATAATAATATCAGGGATTTAGTTCCAACTTAGGAAGTCATATTATTTTAATTATTAGCCTCTTAACCCACCTCTTCGCCCCTCCCAAGAGGGGAAATTTATGTTTGGGAACGTTTAGAAGATGTATCTTCCCCATTTTCACCTTTTCTGAATACTACTTATTTTTTATGCTTTCTCCCCTAAGGAATTAAAACTACTGGTTGAGTTAGCTTGCGTGAAGCTAATAATTCATGGGCTTTAGCAGCATCTTTTAAGGGGAGTTGGATGGGACTCGTCATATGTAATTCTCCATTTTTCAGGGCATCAAAGTGCGCACGACTCATAGCCAATAGTTTTTCTCTCTTTCTGATATAATGAAAAACCATAGGCCTGGACAAGGTGGAAGACTTCTTGGCTAACATAGGAATACTAAAGCCCTCAATAGGGCCAGAGGCTTGTCCAAAATTGACCAAATGTCCTTCAAAGGTCAGAGAAGCCAGAGAATCATGAAAGGTATCTTTCCCCACACTATCATACACTATGTGTACCCCTTCGCCATTCGTAATCTCCATGACCCTGTCAAGTACGCTTTCTTCTCTGTAGAGAATTACATGATCACAACCAAACTTAATAGCTTCCTTAGCCTTGGCTTCAGAGCCAACGGTTCCAATCACCATGGCTCCCATATGCTTTGCTGTCTGTACCAGTAGTTGGCCCACTCCTCCTGCGGCGGCGTGAATGAGAACGCGGTCGCCTTGTTTGATTTGGGTTACTTGCCTGGACAGCATTTGGACAGTCAGCCCCTTCAGGATGGAAGCGGCTACAGTTACGTCATCTATCTCATCAGGAACAGGAATAGCTATTTCTGAAGGAATACTTCGCATAGATGAATACCCATCGTACTTGGGGGTAATGTAGGCCACTCTTTCTCCTATGGAAAAGCCCTGTACCTCAGAACCAATCTTAAGAATTTTTCCTATGCCTTCTATTCCAGGGGTTCCGGGAAGGGAAAGGGTTTTATACAGTCCTGAACGGACATATATGTCATGGAAGTTAATCCCTATGGCTTTCTGAGAGATCAGTAATTCATTTGGACTGATGGTAGGCGTAGGAATTTCTTCCAACTTCATTACCTCAGGTCCTCCATATTCTCTGATGACGATGGCTTCTGGCATATTAAAAAAGTAAGGCTCTTAAGTTAGTAAAATCCGCATAGGTTCTCCCTGAGAATAGATTATACACTTCTGGTTGATAACTTCTTTTTTCATTGCTGGTGGGACTTAGTAATTACAGTTCTAATACCTACAAAGCATGGAACTTACCCCTCTGATTCAGCAAGATCTCGATAGTATTATCTCCTTCATGAAAGTGGCAGAAGGCCTCAAAAACACCCTTAGGTCCAGCCATACCTCTAACGGAAGGGAAGAAAGCGTGGCTGAACATACCTGGAGATTATGCTTGCTGGCTATGATGCTCCAAAAGTACTATCCGAATATCAACTACAATAGACTCCTCAAAATTCTCCTCATCCATGATATGGGAGAAATCATCAACGGAGATATCCCTGCCATTTATCAGGACCCAGCAGTAGATAAGAGTCAAGAAGAGAGAAAGGATTTCCTTGAGGTCATTTCTCCTCTCACTGCTGAACAACAGGCTGAGATGCTGGAATTATGGGATGAATACAACGAGGTAAGTAGCCCGGAAGCGAAACTCGCCAAAGCCCTGGATAAAATAGAGACTGTCCTCCAGCACCTGGATGGGAAGAATCCAGATGATTTTGATTATGTGTTTAATCTGGGGTACGGAACCAAGTATACTTCTCTAGACCCTGTCATCAGCTATTTGCGCGGATATGTAGATGATGAGACCCGGAATCGGATAAAAGGGTAGTAGAAAATAATGGTGTAACCCTATTCACATATGTTTCCCTACCCATAGGGAAGCACAGGCCATAAGGTGAGTATTGACATCTTATTGCCTGTGCTGTTCAGTCTACCTCAAGTTGTGTTCACTCCAGCTATTTGCTCACTAATAAACCCTCGAAGTCATAGTCATTAGAGTAGATTTTTAACCCAATAAAATGAATCTTATGACTTTTCGACTGTTTTTCACATCAATCATTCTTTCAGTCTGTCTCTTATTTGCTTGTGATAAGGATGAGGACATGCTGGATGAGGTAACAGTAGACAATCACAATCTCGAGGAAGACTTGATAGATACCCTGCTTACGTTTAACGGGGTACAATTTGTCAGAACGCCAGAGGAGTGTTTTCAAAACCTGCCGGACTGGCCTTATGACTACCAGTATGTTGAAATTGACGGACTGCGACAGGCGTATGCAGAAGCTGGACCAGCTGATGGTGAGGTGGTGCTATTGCTTCATGGTCAGCCAAGTTGGTCTTACTTATATCGGACAATGATTCCGGTCTTGTCAGAGGCTGGGTATAGAGTCATTGCCATGGATCATGTAGGCATGGGGCGTTCAGACAAGCCCATAGACATTGAGGATTACAGTTATTTAGGCCATTCAGACCGACTGGAGCGATTTATTCAACAGCTTGGATTGAGTGATATTAATCTGTTTGTACAAGACTGGGGAAGCCTGATTGGGCTAAGGGTAGCCGGGCTCAACCCTGATTGGTTTGCCTCCATCAGTGTAGGAAATGGTAGTTTACCTGTTGTCCCTCAAGGGATACAGATTATAGCCCCCATTGAGAATCCAAATGAAATTGAGGATCTAGTATCGCCATTTGCTGATTTCCCTGCGCAGCAAGTACCCTTCTATGATGGGTGTGAGCTTCTTGCAGAGGGAGAAGGGTTTAGTTTTGAAGAATGGGCATACTATTCCATGAAGGGCGCATCTTATAAAGCTTCCGAAGTAGTAGAAGCCTTAACCTGGTTTGATCTCCCAGATGAGGTAGAAGAAGCCTATGATGCACCCTTTCCAAGCAGAGCATATATGGCGGGTACTCGGACATTTCCATCCCTGGTCAATGGAGTAGTGGGGGTAAATGATGAAGCCTGGGCTGGGCTTACTTCTTACACCAACCCATTTCTGACTATTTGGGGAGCTAATGATGCGGGTAGTCTAGGCGCTTGTGAAACCCAACAAAACTTTATTGACAATATACCTGGAGCAGCAGGGAAACCGCATGTAAGACTCCCAGAAGCAGGACACTTCCTACAGAGTGACCAAGGCGTAGAGATAGCTAATCGACTGGTAGACTTCTATGCTACTGATTGGGAGGGCGTCGTAGATGAAGAATGTGAAAATTTTGACAGCCCTATCCCTAATGAGGGTAGAATGCAGGTATTAATCCCACCCGCAGATATAAGAGACTTTCAGTACTGTGAAGTGCTTCCCGTTTTT
Organism: Bacteroidota bacterium; assembly: GCA_038520955.1. Taxonomy (GTDB): domain Bacteria; phylum Bacteroidota; class Bacteroidia; order J057; family J057; genus JBCBKZ01. The sequence goes on from JBCBKZ010000551.1 coordinate 3,507, forward strand.
GAATGTGGGAACAGCCTGATTACTGAAGTCTATGCTTCTTTTAGTCATAATGACTGCCCTGATCCCGATTGGTTTGCCCTCAATGCGGAGGACTTGAAAACTGAATTTGGGATGGTAGATGTCAGGATGAATGGCCCCAGACATTGGGTAATGAATAAGTTAGAGGGAGGCGCACCTGATGGAGGGACTGGGTATGATAAGGTAGTTTCTTTTGGGAATATTGAAATGAGTTTGGGGGCTCAGATTCAAGGAAGAGTGGCAGAAGATTTTTACTTAGATAGTGAGGTTCTTCGCACCACGGTTTACACTTTCAATGCGGGAAGTGAAGTATACAAACTAGTAAACCCGCAAGGAGAAGAATATATCATGCAATCCTACAGCAGGAAAGTAGACGGGGATCAGTCCATTGATGAGTTAGCCTCTTTGGGTTCAAGACTCAACCTCCCCGCAGGCTGGTCATTTAAGGTAGAAGTTTTGCAAGAGGACTTTCTACTAATTACTGAGGGAGTAGCCCTGGTCCTCCAGGATGAATTAGAGAATGCTTATCAGAAAATTGTCAATTAAGCTACCTGAAATTGGTAAGAGAGGTAGTGCAGTATGTTAACACACTACCTCTCTTTGACAGAGAAAATGTAAAATCGGACTAGTCATGAAAATCAAAGTAGGCACCTTCTTGCCACTACACTTCAGCATGTGGAGTGAACACTAATTGAGGTGTAGTGATCGACTAACATGATGAAGTGTAGTGGCAAGA
>JBCBKZ010000552.1:0-4249 GCA_038520955.1 Bacteroidota bacterium
TTTTTTCTAATACCATAGGGAGAAATGCCTTCCACATTTCCAGAGAGGTGCTGTCAGAAATTCTCATGGGGATGGAATCTTTCTTTGAAATGCTTAGGTCATATGGCATAGAAGCAGTGAACTCTGGTGGAGAAACAGCTGATGTGGGAGACCTTGTGAGAACCATCATCTATGATGCTACCGCTTTCTCCCGTATGAAGCGAGCTGATGTAATCACCAACGATGACATAGCGGCGGGTCAGGTCATCATAGGCCTTAGTAGTTATGGAAAAGCTGTATATGAAGATGCTTACAATAGCGGTATAGGCAGTAATGGTCTCACCAATGGACGCCATGACATGCTCCACTCTGACTACCGAGCTAAGTACCCTGAGTCTTTTGATGCCAATATCCCTGACGGATTAGCCTATGCAGGTAAGTGGAAACTCACGGATCAGCCAGAAGGATTTCCACTGGATGTAGGGAAGATGCTGCTAAGCCCTACGAGGACTTACCTGCCGGTAATGAAGAAAATTCTCTCAGAGCATAGAACTAAAGTGAAAGGACTTATTCACTGCACGGGAGGAGGACAAACCAAGTGTATGAAGTTTGTGGAGAACCTGCATGTGATAAAAGATAATCTCCTTGAGATCCCACCCATTTTTAACCTCATTCAGGAAACCTCAAAGGCTGACTGGGCTGAAATGTTCAAGGTGTTTAATATGGGCCACAGACTGGAAATATTCTGTGAGCCTGCTGATGCAAAAGTACTGTTAAAAGAGATTGAACCCTTTGGGATAGAAGCCCAGATTATTGGGAGATGTGAAGCTGCCGAGGAGAACAAATTGAGCATCCAGCATAAGGACATTTCTCTTACTTACTAGCCCTCCCAGACATTGCTTATCTGCGGATAATTTGATATGTTAAAATTACTATGGGTGAGCAAAATGTCAAGATCCTTACGCAGGATAAAAATGAAATGCAGCGGTTTGTCCGGAGGCTGCTGAGAGACGTTCAGGCACTGGAGCACATGATAGAGCACGACTGGTTTGAGACAGGCGTGGTACGTATAGGGGCAGAGCAGGAAATGTGTCTGGTAGATGATTGTTTTAAGCCGGCTTCTAGGGCTACAGAAGTCATGGATAAGTTTACAGGCGGAGTCCCGGACTGGTTGGCAACTGAACTGGCACGCTTCAATCTAGAAATCAATCTTTCTCCCAGATTATTTACCGGTAAGGCCCTCTTCGAGATGGAATCTGAGTTGCGAGAACGACTCCAACTCATCAAACTGAAAGCAGCCGAAATAGACTCACAAATAGTACTTACGGGCATACTTCCCACCATCCGTAAGTTTGACCTGGAAGATAAGAACATCACTCCCCAAGAAAGATATTTCTCCCTCATGAAGGCCCTCCGCCAAATGCGAGGTACCGACTACGAGTTATACCTCAAAGGCATAGATGAACTCAGCCTCCGCCACCCTTCAGCTTTACTGGAAGCCTGTAATACCAGCTTTCAGGTACACCTACAGGTAGAGCCTTCTAACTTCGTGCAGATGTATAATATCGCACAGGCACTGACAGGACCTACTTTGGCTGTATCAGCTAATTCTCCTCTCTTACTAGGAAAGCGGCTTTGGCATGAAACCCGCATCGTCCTTTTCCAGCAATCCATAGATGACAGAAGATCCAAAGACTACGTCAGGGATAAAAGTCCCAGGGTAACCTTTGGCAATGAGTGGCTGAAAGATTCTATCCTGGAGATTTATAAGGATGACATTGTGCGATACCGCGTCATGCTGGGGAATATGGAGGATGAAGATGTCTTCAACTCCATTAAAGCCGGGAAAACGCCTAAACTCAAAGCACTACAGATTCACAATGGAACTGTTTACAGATGGAACCGGCCTTGTTTCGGGATTAACCCAGATGGAACGCCCCACTTGAGAATTGAGAACAGGGTACTACCATCCGGTCCAACCATACTAGACGAGATGGCCAATACAGCCTTCTGGCTGGGAGCCATGATAGGCATGGCCGATGAGTATGGTGACATTACGCAACAGATGGACTTCGCAGATGCCAGGGACAACTTCATTAAGGGCGCCCGTACAGGCATGGATAGCAAGTTTACCTGGGTAAATGATCAGAAGATTAGTGCCAGAGAGTTAATTGTAGAAGAATTGATCCCCTTAGCCAGAAAAGGCCTGGAGAAACACAAATTAGATAAAACGGATATAGACCGTTATCTGGAGGTGATTCATAAGAGAACCGAAAGGCATGCTACAGGAGCCAGATGGATGCTCAGGAGCTATACCAGTTTCCTGAAAGAAGCCAACAAGGATGAAGCCCTCACAGCACTCACTGGTCTCATCCATTCAAATCAGGAAACGGAAAAGCCTGTCCATGAATGGGACTTACCCAAGCTGAATGACTTCCAGAATTATGCACCAGAGAAATTGCTGGTGGAGGAATTCATGATGACGGACCTCTTCACCGTCCAGAAAGAAGATATTCTGGAACTGGCTGCAGATACCATGGAGTGGCGAAAAATCCGCTATCTGCCCGTAGAAGATGAACAGGGTAAACTGGTAGGTCTACTCTCCTCCTGGCTACTTATGCGCCATTTCTCCAAAAGGGTTCGGCTGGATGATGCTGAAGCGCTCACTGTAGGGGATATCATGCACAAATCTCCCGTTACCATTTCTCCTAACCAGACGGTGGTGGAAGCCGTAGAGCTGATGGAACAACATAAAATCGGCTGTTTACCCGTGGTCTCTAACGGCGAATTAATCGGGATGATTACAGAACAAAACTTTCTTCGCTTGACTAATCGACTGATTAAACGTAGTGTTGCAAGTCGAAGTTGAGGAGATTTGATGTAGGCTCCGTTAATTTGGTTCCTACCCACTATTCAAATGGTGGGCTCAAAAACAAAATGTAGCGGCTGTTTTAACTGCCGCAGGATTTGAAGGGCGGATAAATCCACCCCCACATTAAAGAAATGTGAGCTTTTTTAAGCCAAAAAACAGAGTCTTCATCAGTAACCCACCATTTCAATGGTGGAAAAATATAGCCTCAGCCCATAGTGAGAAAGCGAAAATCGGTGTATGAGTCAGTTTGTTTCTGAAACCCGCTTGCTGGGACAGTTTGAAGGAAAAGTTGGAGGCCCTTTACTCATTGTCATATGTCAGATGCATGGAAATGAGCCTGCGGGAACGGTGGGCTTCAGAACTGTACTGGACCTTCTTCAGCAATGGCAATCAGACACAGACTTTGACTTTTACGGAAGAATGGTGGGCTACATAGGGAATATGGCAGCTCATCAGATGGGGATAAGGTATCAGGAGTTTGACCTGAACCGCATTTGGAAAGAAGCTCACATAGATAGAGCCAGGAAGTACGGAAACAGACGCTTTCCAGAATATGGAGAATTACTGGAACTCCATAAAGTCATTCAACAAGAAATAGACGCTTATCCAGCAGAGCAGGTGTTCATCATGGATATGCATACTACCACTGCCAAAGGAGGGGTTTTCACCATTCCCGGCCCTTCTCAGGAATCCAAAGACATAGTATCTTCTATTCATGCCCCCACTGTAAATGGATTGATAGAATTTCTCTCAGGTACCCTCATCCAGTATGTACACGAACATTATGCTGGCAGGGCCATTACTTCAGCCGCCTTTGAGTCAGGCCAGCATGTTTTGCCTTCTTCTGGCCGCTATGCTACGGCAGGCATACTTACTACCCTCTGTAGAATGAGAATGCTTCCAGCTGCTTATCTGGAGAATGAATACAATGAAGAACTAGCCACCTACGCCAGTATGCTTCCTGTACAGACTAAGCTGGTCTATCGCCATGCCGTTACAGAAAAAGACGAGTTTCGCATGCTTCCGGGCTTCAAAAACTTCACTCCTATCACTAAGGGGATGCTGCTAGCCCACGATAAGAATGGAGAAATCCTTTCGCCTTTCTCTGGCCATATGCTCATGCCCCTCTATCAGGACAAAGGAGATGACGGATTCTTCATCGTGCAGGAGGTAGGGTAGTTTGTAAAACAAAAATTTTATTACTGCGTAATAGTATATTGTTTGCGTTGAACCACCGCCCCCTGTGAATCTAAATTAATTTCTATTCCAATGGCAGAAGAGTTAATTGACGAGAATAAGTTACTTGATGAAATTGCTAATTTCATTTTGAAAAACGATCTCACTCAAGCTTTCGATAAGTTAGAAGAGAACTTTCAATCCAAAAGTGCAAATTTTCTC
>JBCBKZ010000553.1:0-4229 GCA_038520955.1 Bacteroidota bacterium
AGAATAATATCGATAGTTAAGTGGTCGGCTGGTAGAAGGTTTGCGACAGATTCAACTGGTAAGTTATTTATATTTTCTATTGTCCAGCCGTTTACATATTTTTACTTATATATAATTCAGTACTGTAACCGCATCTAATGAGCGTCATTTCTATTGCGAATCACAAAGGAGGCGTAGGAAAAACCACCACCACAGTTAACCTCGGCGCAGGGCTTGCCCGACTAGGGTATAAAGTCTTACTCATAGATTTAGACCCCCAGGCTAACGCTTCCACTTCCTTAGGGCTTAAAAAACAGGAACAATCCATTTACCAGGTTCTGGTTTTTCAGGATGATATTCGCAAGTCAGTACTGGACTTAGGAGACTTCCATATGGTTCCTTCGTCTATTCATCTGGCGGGCTTCGAAAAGAATAATGAGGTGGGCAAAGAATTCATTCTTCAGGAAAGCCTTCAGCAGATCAAGGACCTATATGATTTTATCCTGATAGACTGCCCTCCCTCATTGGGATCCCTGACCATTTCTGCTTTGACTGCCAGTGATTATGTGATCATTGCGCTTCAGCCGGAATACCTGGCGATGCAGGGAATGTCTGAGTTTATTCGCATTCTACGTACAGTGAAAACACGTATGAACAGTGAGCTGGAGCTACTGGGAATCACCATTACTCAGTATGACAGTCGTAAGGTTCTCCACCAGGAGATTCTCCAGCATGCCATGGATAAGTATGGAGACATGATCTTCGACATACATATCAGAGGAAATGTAGCTTTGGCAGAAGCCCAGAGTATGGGGAAACACATCTTCCGCTATGACGAAAATTGTCATGGAGCTAATGACTACCTGGCTTTGGCTGAAGAAGTAGTCAGCAGAACTTCTGAACTGGTGGAAGCGTAAATAATGAAATCCTGCTTGGTATTAGTGGATTAACTATATCTTTGAAGAATGGGTAAAAAATTTCTGGATGCGTTAGAAGATGCTTTTGAGGATGATGTGTTATCAGACGTCATACCTTCAGCATATTCTGAGCAAAAAAATGCGTCTGGGAAAAAGACCATAATCCGCAATAAGCCCCTTTCTTCTTCTCGGAGAAAAAAGAACCTGAGAGATTCCTTGGGAGATGCCCTTAATGATCTGGCCAATACCAAAAAGCCTAACTCCAAATCTTCCTCTCATAGAAAGAGCTTTCTGGACACCATAGAAGAAGCATTGGAAGACAATGCCTTTGATGATATCATTCCGGTAAGGAGAGCCAAAAGAGCTGGAAGTAACGCTGATGTGGAGAGCCGCTTACAGACTATGATCACCACAGAAGTGTTAAACAGAGCCAGAGAAATAGCTGTCTCTAAAGGCATTAGGGTAAAAGATGTCATTAATATCGCCCTAAAGCGCTATGTAGAAGACGAGAGCTAGGATTGACTTCCTAGTAGGTGAGAAACAGTCCCTGGTTAAACCTTCCTTTCACACTTACTCCTTCTGGCGTTTCCCGAAAGTAGATCGTATCGTTTTTCTGTTCCCAGTATCCTTTATATTCTGCACGGAACCTGTCCAGGAAAGTACCTTTACCGTTTATCTTTCCTTTAGCCCAGATTCCCTCAAAACTTCCTCCACTTTTCCAGCTTAGACTTCCCGGTCCATCTAGTTGGTCATCCTTCCACACACCTGTGTAGTATAGCGTGCTTGGGTAGCTTAACATTCCCTTACCTGAACGCTTATCCTCTTTCCACTCCCCTACATAAGCGCTTTTATCTTTATAGGTCTGTTCTCCTCTGCCATGTCGCTTTCCATCCTTCCATTCTCCTTCATACTTCTCCCCTTGAGGGGAATAAAAGCTGCCTTTTCCAGACTTCTTTCCGTTTATCCAATTTCCTCTGTAGAAATGGTTTTCTCCATAGGTATAGGTCCCTTGTCCCTGGAAAACATCCGCTTTCCAGTTTCCCTCATAGTTCTGGCCATTTGCAAATTCCTGTATTCCTTCACCCTCTCTTTGGCCTTTGCGCCAGTCCCCTGTGTAGGTGGCTCCATCAACGTATACCATTTTCCCTGGGCCATAAGGTAGCCCCTGCTTGAGACTTCCCTCATAGTAAGATCCATCCGCATACTCCGCTTTTCCTTCTCCCTGCGGAAAACCTTCATCCATCTTTCCAAAATAGAGCAGTTCTCTTCCGAAAGAATCCGTGAAGGAAAGTGAGTCCACTTCCGAAACCCCTTTTTGTAGGTTCTTGGCTTCCTCCAAATGTTGGCCTTCAGGATAGGCATCCAGGTATTCCTGATAGACCAGATAGGAGTTGGTTTGAAGGGCTCTTTGCCAAAGTTGATTTTCTTTCTGAGCAGCTATTTGCTGAGGAAGAATCCTTATGGAGAATAGAAGTGCCAGGAGAGTCAGTAATCCTACTGCTATCTGACCGCCCAAAATAAGCCGCTTACGTTTTTGGATATCCTTCTCCAGCTTTTCGAATACCTGATAAGAAACCAGATCACCCCTGATATCAGTAATTCTATTGAGAAAGGGCTTATGCTTGGTCTTGCCTGATAGTTCATCCAGCTTTCTAGCTTTTAGCGCTTGGGTGCTTAAGATGACTTCCTCAGAAAGAGAATCTTTTGCTGAAGGGATGGACTCTTCCTGTAGCAGTTCTATGCTTTTATGTAGGTCGCTTCTTAGTTTCTCCAGGTCTTCCTTCCAGAATTTTGTACGCTGGCTTTCTATCATCCTGCCTAACTGCTCATACTGAAGGGCTTTCTCTTCAAAGGCTTTATGATGCTGGTGGATGGCTTCTTTTAGGTGGCTTAGCTCTTCGAAAGAACGGCTATTTTCTTCATAGGAGTTTGCCTGAATGCCTGCTTGGAGCTGACTTAACTTTTCCTGAAAGGATTGTCTGGTTTTTTCTGATAGGGAGAGTCTATCTGGCTGAAGCTGTTCCTGGATTTCTCCGTAGAGCTGATTTGCCGCCAGGTAGCTATGTTCATAGAGGTGTAGATTCTCCTCGTACAGTTCTGTTACTTCCTCAAAGAGGTGGCGGTTCAGCGCATAGGCCATATAAGTATGCTGCTCCCTGATAAAAGAAATCTCCTCCAGCTTTTGCAGGATGGGTTCCCGGTATTGAGGATCTCTTAGCTTTTGGGGTTCTATGGCTTTCATGCCTCCTGTGGATTTACTGATTGTTGGACATCATCAGCTGCCATCAATAACCATTGTTGCTGAAAGTGTTCAGCTTCCTTATCTCTTAGCTCATTTACCTTTTTGTCCCATTGATGTCGTATCCCATTAAAGTCTTCATCTAACTGAGACTTGAGAATGTACCTAGGGTCCCATTGATCAGCCAACTTCTCCAGATAGTTCAGAGAAGGTTCTGCGTCCAGCTGATAAGCGTGAAACTTGGACAAGTGGTACATAGCCTCCGGGATGGGTGTCTCAGATTGGGTGATACACTCCCGCGTAAGCTCTATGGCATCCTCAACTTTACCCATCACATAGGACATCCAGCCAGCCATGAAATAGCCAAGAGCTGCCAGTTGAGAATTTTCCAGACTTTTAGCGTAGGTAGCACAGGCACGATAATGCGTGAAGGATGCCTGCTCATCATACAAGCCCGTAGGTTCCTGGTAAATGTGTCCCAGATACCAATGGCTAAAGGGGTTTCCTCTGTAGAGATTTATGCTTTCATGAAAGTAATTTCGGGCGTCTTCTAATAGCTGTGGTTCATCCGGATGCTTAAGGTATAGTTCAAAGGCCTGTTTCCCATCCAGGTAACGCTCTTGCGCTATGGTCTTTTGGGTATTCTTAAGAATAGAGGCCAACTGGGCCATGCCTTCCTTCATCTCCTCTCTCTGCAGCTCAAACTGAGATACCAGGCTGACCATTCCTGCATCCAATGAAGCTTGTAAACCGGAGAAGCCAGTAGCCAAAGTTTCCTGGGTAGCGATGAGATTAACATTTACCGCATCTACGGCATCCGTAACTTCCTGAAGCCCTTCTACTGTCCGTTGGAATCCCTGTTCCAGGGTAATGTCTATGGTTTGAAGCCCATCCTGAATGACATGGGTCTGGTCTATAAGGGCATGGTGGATTTGTACTTGTTGTTCTTTTACCTCCTGGAATCCTTTATTGAGTACGGAAGAAATTTCACTGCTAGCCTCTTTACAAGCCTTGGCTATGGTGAAGGCATGATCTCTTGCTACCCTTTCCAGGCCTCTCCCAAAAGCATAGATATACCTATTCCAGATTTTATG
>JBCBKZ010000554.1:0-3932 GCA_038520955.1 Bacteroidota bacterium
CCGCTAAAGAGGAAGAGGTAAGCCTTAGAGTCAGCGAAATCAAATTTAACGAAGAATATTTCTTTGTAGGAGATGAGAGCTGGAATACCGGTATCTGCTTCAAAATAGAAAAGCGTTAACATGAACTTTTTTCATACTTATATCCTTATGGTTGCAGTCTTATTCCTTGGAGGAGTAGGCTGTAGCCCACAGGGTTCCGAACAACAACAGACTCTTGCAAACCTGGAAACAACTCAAGAAGTTCCAAAGAATGATTCTTCTGATACCTATAGGGAAACCAACTGGCAGCCGGAAAAAGGACAGTACTATTTCTCTGAAGGCTATTACTTCACCTATATCAATGAGATGATAGCCGAGGGTGAATTTGGGAGGGAAGGAGAGTTTGGCTTCTACCTGGACCCTGAAACAGGAACTATTCTACTGGAGAGATACCTTTCTGCCTATGCTGATGAAATGGTAGACTATGTCATCATCCATCCTGAAGGAGGATATTCTGTTGGGAGTACAGATGAGTTTGGGGAGAAAGCGGTAACCCACATAAGTGCGGAGACATATTCACATCTCCTAAGTAATCAGGAAGAAAGGAGTCAATTCTTTGAAGACGACTTCCAGGTAGAGGAGGAATCGCTTACCCTTGGAGCTAATCAATATTATCCAAAGTCTTTGGAGGGAAAGAAGTACACACGTACCTTCCTCAAGGGTGATGAAGCAGTAGAAGTTTATGTAGCTGAAAGTCCTTTCCCTACTACCGCTTTATATCTGGTTAACGAGGTGATCACAGAGTTAGGGCTTCCCATCAAGTGGGATTATGCACATTCTCTACCAGAAGGAAAACTGGTCATCAAGGAAGTCTTCATGTCCAGTAAGGGAGAGAAAATAGGATTTGAGTTGACATCCATCATGGCTTCCGAATACCACATTCAGTTCCCAGATTAGGTAGAAAGATGTGCTAATAAGCTTTCTCACTTAAAAGTCATGGGTGTGATCCTTTCTGGATCATTACACTAGTTGACGTTGGATCTAAATAATGGAACCTCTTCAAGGTTCTAGTATTTCGATCTATAAGAGATCGCATTATGATAGTTCCAGCAGATACATAACATGACCCCGAGGGGAGTCAAACAATATGAGAATAGAAAGATAGAATGTTTATCTAGCCGTTAACCTTCTCCAGAAGAAAAACCCGAAAAACCCTAGAATCAATAGGGTCAGCACTCCATAATACCAGGGATACTTGTTAGAAGAAAGATCTACTGGTGCATCATTTCCATATAGCACAAAGGCAGCCCAATAATAAGGATGCTTAAGCTTGTTGTTAGAAGTGTTTTTCAGATAGTCCAGTTTAGCCTGTTGGAGGGCTTTAGACTTGGAGAATCCTTCTTTCAAATAGCCATAAAATGAGATCATAATCTCCTTAGTGGCTTGATCAGGAGCTGACCATAGGCTGGAAACGGTAGAAGGGATTCCCGCATACATGAAGGCCTCTGATAGGGAAACTACCCCTTTCCCACTTTCCATTCCTCCCACACCCGTATTACAGGCAGAAAGAACCGCTAATTCTGCATTACTTCTCAGGCCGTATAACTCTGAGATATAGAGCCGGTTATTCTCCTCATGATCTGAAAACACCAGGTTAGAAAGCTCGGGATCCTTATCATCTAGGTAAGCATGACCAGCCAAATGGATGACCGAATACTGGTTAGAAAGATTGAGGAAACTGGCTTTTGAGGCGTCTGCATCAGCAAATACATCTCCTCCGGTTAGCCTGGATAACACAGCCACTTCTTCCTTAGCTCCTTGCAAATCATACTCTTCCCCCCTTACGGCCAATTCTTCAGGACTAGCCATAAAATCCTGATAGGAAGGCGCAAAGAAGGAAACCGCTTCCGTATGAGCTACCGTTGGGTACAAGTCTTCTTTCAGGTACATCAGGCCATTCTCATAAGAAATAGCCGTTTGCTCTATCAGATATCCAGTATCTGTTTTCAATAACTCGAAGGGTAGATACCTTAGCGCTTCATCCGTAATGATGACCGTCGATGAGGTTGCACGGAAATTGGGAAGTAGCTTTGCATATAAAGCCTCCCCTGATACATCTAGTTCTTCAGTAGGGCCGAAACTTTTGATCTGTTCCAGGTAGGCTGTAACGCTTTCCTGTATGGGGGTATATTCTCCCAAATCCCAAACTTTTATATCCGCTTGATGTACCTCCACTACAAATAGCTGATTTTCAGCTACTATATACTTATATACCTGCGCCCCTTCTGGCAGGCTTAATTGGCTAAAATCAAAAGCCGTATTAGTTAGTTCATAGATAGCCTGATTCTTTTCTCTAATCTGCTCACTGATCTCCGTCAACTGTAGCTCTATGTCAAACAGCTGTTGGCTAAGGGCACTATCTTCATCCGCTTTATTTTTCTTGAGATATGTTTGAATTTCTCTTAGCTCACTCTCCTGCTTGAATTGTGCATCCAGAGCCGAAGGGGTATTGGCTAGCACTCTATTTGCCAAAAGCTGATTCATTCTGGCTTTGGTTTCTATTTGCTCCATCTGTTGAAGGAGCTCCCGCTTATAACTTGCAATTGTCTTCTCACTGCTCAAATATCCTAGCATTCGCTTTTGAATCATCTCATAAATATTAAGATGATACCCTATGGGGTTATGGTCAATCCTGTCAGCAAATTGCTGTAAGCCTTCCTCAAAAAGTTTACGGGAAGTCTCTACCAAATCAGCCTCTCCTGATCCTTCTAAAAAGGATGCGAACTGACTCAATAAAACAGGGTACTTCAGGGTTTGAAAGGGTTCAAAATCTTCCTGGGAGAAAGACCTGACATCAACGGGAATATCCTTATCATTCATGAGGGTGAGTGCCTCATTGGTATGAAAGACAAGCTTATCTATATTTCCAGTTTCACTATAACAGCGGGCCGCTAATTCATGAACGTTTAATTGCTGTTGAGCACCCAAGTCTTTATCTGATTCCAGCACTGCAATCATCTTCTCCGTATTCCGATATTCCTTAGCATTCAGATAGGAGAAACCCTTACAGATATTCGCATAAAATTTCACGTATGACTGTGAAGTAGCCGCTATAGCTTTATCAAAATAGAATACTGCCTGATCTGGATTGCTGTTCTGGTAATACCTCCCTACATAAAAATGCCCCTCAGAAACCGGAACCGACAAATCTGCTTTCTTTCCGAATTCCTTATCAAAATCCACAAGCTTCTGATGCGCTTCCAATAAGGATTCCTCATTACGCAGGTGCATATTCCCAATGATATTCCACTGCAGGCTATAAGCCTCATTCTGTAAGGCATCTTGTAGTCCGGCTTCCTCTATGATTTGTGCTCTTTTCTTGAGGGCAATCTCATTGGATTTGCGGGCATAGCCCAGCAAGCCTTCATAGTTTGCCTCCTGCCTCTCCATGGACGCCATATCCTGATAATAGACACTTAGAGAATAAGCCGACACTTTTTCTGGATCCAGTATCTCCTGTGCCTGCTCCAATAGCATTTTCTGCTTTTCAGAATTACTAAGATTCACGGGCGCATAGGCATAAGAAAAATCTACCAGGAGTTCGAAGAGGAAGGCCTCATCAGCTATTCCTAGCTCTTCATACTCTCTGAGAATCTGTTCATAAAGAGTAACAGCCGAAAGGGATTGTTTGATTTCTATGAGGCTATCTGCCTCGGTTTTCATCAGCCTTAAATCATCCAGTGGGGAAGCCTCCTGAGCATGTATCAAGGGAGGATAAAAAATAAGAAGGGCAATAAGAATGAGCGTAAACCTGTCTGTAGTAGAATTCCTAAATATGAACTTATCCATAGCCTTAGCCAATACCTATTCAAAACCCGTTTCTGCAAATAATAGTTTACAGTTGGGAAACTGCAATTTATAAAATATATAATACTCTCTTAGCTTTCCATTTT
>JBCBKZ010000554.1:3942-4229 GCA_038520955.1 Bacteroidota bacterium
ACAAAGTCCTCTCCTAATTCTCTTCTCAACCTCCATTCATTAGGACCAGAAACTAAAACCAACTCCTGATAACCCTCTTTTTGAATGACCTCTTTCACCCTTCCTATCAACTTAATTTGAGTTGCTGTCAGTACTTCTTCCGGTTTCCCTCTTTGAATGATGCTTCCTTCTTTCATTTCCCAAACCTCATCTTCCAACCTCCTGATTTCCTGCTCATCATGGCTCACCATGATAGTCGTAAGTTGGAATCGCTTCTGTACTACTTTTAGGTAAGCCTGGAGTTGGGT
>JBCBKZ010000555.1:0-4224 GCA_038520955.1 Bacteroidota bacterium
TATCACCTAAATGTTCTGATAAAGCTATGTAAAAAGGAAGTCCAGGAGTTCCTTTTAATTCTGGATAGATTCCTTGTAGTTCAGAAAGGTAATTTTCAAACAGTCTCCTCAAGTCAGACTGTTTGTCCAGTTTGGATTTAGTTTTATACCTAATATAAGCACTGAATAAATCCTCAATCAGCCTTATGTAATGGGCAGAACCAATGGTATAGTCCTCTCTACTTAAGTATAATTGAGCCAATGAAGCTATTTCGAATATTTCCCACCTCCTCTCAGCTTTAATACTGGTAACAGGCACAATATTCTCTCCTAGAGCATTGGGGGAAATAAACTGCTTCATGAAGGGAAGACTACTGATGTTTTTTTCAATTTTTAAGGGCTTGCCAGCTGTATTTTTTAGTTTGCCATTGCTGTAGTCCTTAATTCCACCGAAGTCAATATTTACTCTGAAATTTCCTAGTCTCAGCCAGGTCTTCAGTTGTCTGAGTTTCCCTATTTGGATGTGATCGTCAATTCGTTCCATCACTTCCAGTGCTGCACTATAGTTATATTGTAGCACGAAATGCTCAACAATTTTCAGAATGGTAAAAAGTTTACTGTAATACCTTTCTATAACCCTTTTCTCATCCAACGGTGAGGCATATTTAATCACAAAGTTTGAAGCTGGGAGGTAGTATTCCATGACCTCCTTTATACCTTGCTTCATTTGGGGAGTCCCGCCCGCATCATTGAATACAAACTCTTCCTCTGGATAGGTATTTAGTAATTCCTTCATTTTATGGGCAAAGAAGGCCATAAACTCATTCTCATCTGAGGGGTTTCCATTAAACTCCATTAAGTGTACAGGGATCTCATATTCGCTACTTATGAGCTTCTTCATGATCTCTCCTTCATACAGGGTATCCTTATCCCTGAAATATTCATCTGCCTGGTTGGTAGTGATGAGATAAATAGCTTTTACGGTCTCATCTATATGGGTTTGGATAATGCTGAGGGAGAGGTGCTCCTTATGGGTGTCAAACTCTTGTAGGTAGACCTTAGTCAAGGTCCTAAATGACCTTACGTCTAAAAACTCTCCTTTATATTGGATATTTCTATTACCTATGCTGGATAGTAAGATCATGAATTAGGATTTAGGTTTGATGAATTGGACAGCGGTAACTTTTCCGGCCTTCATGTCTACCACTTTTACTATGATGGGTTTTTCTACGATCTGGTCTGCCGCAAATCTGATGCTTAATGAGTATTCCTCTCCTTCCCTCCCGTAAACCGTCACGGGCTTGACCTTTTTGCCCTTCCCTTCCGGCAGGACAAAGGCTTCCAATAAGCTGCCTTTTTTGATTTTGGCATCTGCTGGTTGGAATTCCGCTTTCAGGGGTTCAGTAGGTATTGTGGGAGCTGGTGCTACTACAGTCAATAGCCCTTCCTGAATCTGGGCTTTTTGTCTGCCTACTAAGGCCTTGACCTCAGCCAGTTCGCTATCTGACTGGATTGGGCTGATCTTCAGGAAGCCCAGTGGTTGACCATCAGGGCTGAATTTGCGGGTTTTAGGGAAAGCAAGCCTGGGAGCAGCTTTTCTAAATGAACGATACCAGATATCCAGTTTGTTCTCATCCATCAGGTCTTCCTGCCAGCCCCCCGTCATCCAGTTTACTCCGCCTCCAAAGCCCACTCTGATGATACAGGTTCCTGCTGCTAACTTTTCCAGTTGGCTCATGATCTTTCGAAGGTTTTCCAGATACGTTCCCACACCTGAATATCCCTCATTTTCCCAGAACGTAATTTCTTGCTGAAGAAGCTTGGTGGTATGCGCATTCACTATGGTTGAGATGTTTTCCCAGCTTGTGAACCTTTCTACAAATCCCTCTCGGAAAGGACTTCTGGAGTCTTTTCTGTCCAGGTATTTCAGCAGACTTTGATCCGGTTTGGTCATAGTCATGATGTTGACCTGCCCTTTAGGTATGCACTCTAGAAAGGTGCTCAACCTGCTATCTTCCTGCCAGCCTTTATGTTGCTTATTCAGATTGGTAGAACGAAAAACCTCTGTACTGTGAAAAGAAACATCTCCGGGACGTATTAAGCGGAAGATGTCCTTGTTTGGGAGCACACCAGATTTTACACCTGGGTATGTCAAAAAGGTTTTTAGTTGTCCACTTTTGAGTTCTGGTTTCCCACTTCTCCTATTCTCTTTGACTTCAATATACCTATTGATGTCGGGTCCTGCTTCTTCAATTAAGCTTGTAGATATAGCTGTTCGAATGCTTCCTTTAATAGATGAACCTGGTAGGAGGGCCCTGCCCATGCCATCATGCATTTGTTCCCGCATCTGTTCCTTTTTAGGTCCCTGGTCTGGAACAGCTATGATTCTTTTGGCTATGTCTACAGGCTTAAGTCCTTTTTTTCTACTTTGTAGGTAGTACAGCAGACTTTCTCCTCTTTCTATGATGGCTACCCATTTAGGGATATGCTCTACGCCTACTATGTCCAGGACTTTTTTATCATCCACCAGTACCACCTTCCTTTCTTTATCAAAAAAAAGATATTCTGTTTCTGCCAATAGCTCTCTACCACTTCCTATGTGGATGGGCGTAAGGGTTTCTATTTTGAGTTTCATCTTATGCTTCTTGATGTGGAGGTAAACAGGGAATCCATAAAGGCTGTCCATCTCTCCAGATGGGGTGTCCTACCTGATCATGCTCGAGAGATTCTGGTCTTAGGTTTACTTTCTTCCCTTTCAGTTCAGCTTTAGGAAATACGGCTCCTTCTGTAAACATGTAGACAGACTTTTTTCTGTAATGGCGTTGATGCTCATGTTGAGCTCCTGCCATAAACCCTCCTCTTTTTATTAGTTGATAGGAGGCCCCTGCGAGTAGCTTCTCTGTCAACTCCTGCTGCTCTGGGCAGTAGAGCGAAAGGGCTATCTGGTGTGTGGCCTGATCCGGGTAGTGAATCTGTATGGTTTCACCCGTTAATAGTTCGAAAAGACCATTCCCTGCATTTCTGTCTGTACCTATACCATTATCTCCCAGTAATCTCAGACAGGCCTCCAGCTTTTGTCGGGTTTCTCCTTCTGCATCTGTCAGGAAGTAAAGACCACAGTTTTCTCCGAAATAGATCCTCTCGAGGTAGTAAGGAACCGTATTCTGGTCTTCCTCAAAGAAATGTGGAACTTTTACCCGCTGCTGGGTATGCTTCTTCATGATGGCAGATACATTCTGGAGTTTCTCTGATACAAAAGACTCTTTTTGGTGCAGTTGTCCAGAGTTGATGGCTATTTTTTCTGAGGGCGCCTGAAGGAGTTTTTCCCAGAGGCTCTTTCCAATAAACTTCAGTTTCTTAGCCTTTTTAGCTGCCTTCGCTTCCTGTCCCTTCACATCTGGGAAGTCAAGCTGGAGTGGCATAAAGGGTTTAGGGAAGAAGTACTCTTCCCCACAGTAAGGAAAAGCGGAACTGATGCGGAACTGATCCATGAAATCAGCCGGCATACCTTCTTCTCCAAATAACTGGATGCCACAGCTAAACAGAGCACTTTTAAGGGTGTCAGCGTGTAGTATCTCCTGCCCCTGTTCATAGTCTGACATCCCCCTGGAAAGGTGGAGGGCAGAGTGAAAACTTAGCCTGTAGGCAGTTAGCGCTATCTTAGGCATGGACTTCTGCTTTCAGGGTTTCCGGAATGGCTATCTTGTAGGTAGTTTCTCCGGTAGTGGGGTCTTCATAGTAAGCGGCACTCCTTTCCGTGATGCTGTCTATCTCAAAGGAGACCTGTCCATACCCTCTGGAGCCATTTCCTCCCAGGTAATCATCCTGTACCAGCTGGAGGGCAGTGAAAGTAGAGTTTACCAGTTCCCCTTCATTATCTTCATTAAACACGTTGATCACAATGTTTAGCTCAAATTTGGCCCCGGCGGGAACGCGTTCTATCTGTCTGGGGCTAGCAGCAGAAGTAATTCTATCAATGACCACTTCTGTTTTGGTCTCTGTAAAGGGAAGATCTGTATCTGCAAAATCCCCCGATTCAGCTAATATGTGAGCATCTCTCACCAAAATTTTAGAAGGTCGCTGTTTTTCATCTCCAGATGAAGAACCAAATAATTTTGGGGCTTTTTTATCTAAATCATGGTCATTAGGTCCATTCTTTACCTTTCCCATAGATTTATTCCCAATACAGCCCTCATTTAGTTCAAGTAATGAGCGCATTTTTCCTTTAAGCGAACTTCCCGGGAT
>JBCBKZ010000556.1:0-4213 GCA_038520955.1 Bacteroidota bacterium
ATGGCAGAAGCTATTCTGGAACAAGAGACCCTGACTAAAGCGGAAGAAGAAATAGATAGATGCGAAAAACTAGGTATACAGATCATCCCTTATGATCACCCAACCTATCCCAGAGAGTTAACCTACATTTTCGATGCGCCTCTCATCCTCTATCAAAAGGGAAACATCAACCTGAATGCGCAACCCAATATCGCCATTGTAGGTACTCGTAAACCTACTGAGCAGGGTAGAGATATTACGGTAGAGTTTTCTGAATTCTTTGTGAGCCACGGTATCAATGTGATGAGTGGCTTGGCATATGGGATAGATATAACTGCCCACAAAACAGCCTTGGACATGGAGGGTATGACCACAGCAGTCTTGGGGCACGGCCTGGACAGTATTTATCCGACTACCCATGCCAGACATGCATTCGCTATGCAGCAGAAGGGAGGCCTGCTGACGGAGTACCCACTAGGGGTGAAGCCGGATCCCAGACACTTCCCTGCCAGAAACCGGATTGTCTCTGGGATTTGTAAAGCCGTGATAGTGATAGAAGCTGCCGAAAGAGGGGGAGCTTTGATAACTGCCCATCAAGCCTTCGAACAAAACCGTGAAGTCTATGCTGTGCCCGGACGGATAGGAGATACTTATTCAGTGGGGTGCAATAAGCTCATCAAAAATCAGGTAGCTAAGTTGATCACTCATCCCCAGGAAGTACTGGACGATCTGGAAATACAGTGGGAACCCAAATCTGACCAACAATTGGATTTAGCTCTGGAAACAGTACTTAGTCCCGAAGAGACGAAGGTCATGAACTACCTCCACAAAGGGGATGCAGTGGTGGACCACATTTCTCACCAAACAGGAATCCCCATGTCTCAGTTAAACTCTTTACTACTTTCCATGGAATTCAAAGGGCTGATAGCTCAAGCTCCAGGGAAGAAGTTCAGGAAAAAGTGATTACATATTAGCTAATGTGTATATTAAGCTATAATGAAGAATAGATATGGCTAAGCTTACCATCCAAAGAAAATTTGAATTCTCCTACGGGTTTAGAGGATTTGATATTCTCATCGACGGAGAGGATACAGGAGCTATTGGGATGAATAATCAACGCGAATTTGAGCTCAGTCCAGGTGAGCATACTGTTCAGGCAAAAGTAGATTGGTTTAGTACACCTCTCCATACATTTACCTTAGAAGAAGGACAGAATTATCAGCTAAGAGTATCTTCAGAGAATTGGACCTTCTTGTTTATCACCCTCATGTTCGTTTTTAGTGTGATTGGAGATTTTTCATTAATGTTCACTGATCCAGGAGCCTTTGCTTCATCTCCACTCAATATCGGGTTGGCATTAATAGCGATTTCCTTTTTCGGCTTTCTTATCTATATGATGACTGCCAAAAGGAAGGAGTATCTTAAATGGAGGGAACAGAATGTTTAAGTTTGACAGGGATATTTATTCCCATCAATGATAGCTTACACTTCTCCCCTTACATCAATTTATCATTTCTGCCATTCTCTTTCTGATAGTAAAGTTAGCCTCTTGAATGAGGGCAACATTTTCTTCATCAGGATTTTCATACTCATCTAACAGGCCGTATCGTCGGGCTTTATTTCTTTGATAAGCACCACATAGATGAAAGCCTATACAGCCTGGGTTTTCGATTAATTGGCTGAGTACTTCTGTATACCAATTTCCATTATTGTAGGTGAATTCTCCGGGGACAGTTTGCCATTTAATCCTGGCAGCATCAGCCAGAAGTACGGGTTTGCCTGTTTTTTGATGCCAGTCCTGGAGGTGATTTACTGGGTCCCTGAAATCCTGAAAGGACAGGATATCTACATAGGGCAGAGCAGCTTGTACTACCTCCATGGCTATGGGTTCATTCGCTTCGTACCGATCTCCTAATATTAAATGGTTTTTGTCATATCGGCGAATGGCATCGTGTGTAGTTTGGTAATAGCGTTCAGCCAGTTGGAATAGTTCTTTCTTCCCTTCCTCAGTTGTTAACCGTTCCGGGTCGAATATGGGCCCTCTCCATTGATTTGTAGGTCTATCATGAACCCAGGTGGGGCAATCACTGTAGAAATATCCAATTAAATTGGGGTCCTCGCTCATTTCTGCACAATGCGATCTCGCTACATAGTCACACCATTCTTCCCATTCTGAACTAAAGAAATCAAAATGCCTGGTATGCTGTTCCCACTGATGGGATTCCGTAAAGGGTAGCATATGGCAGTAGGGCATATTTAAGGCCTGATACTCTTCCAATGTAAAGGAACGCGAATGCCTCCATCTTCGTACGGTTACCTCTTGTTCCCACCCAACCGTATTAAACCCCCACTCTTTCAGGTTTCTGGAAACGGATTCTTGTAACCATTTTGTTGTACGTCCTTGATACTTTTTCCGCCATATATGAATGTTCTCCGGATACCGTAAGCTCGCTGGATCAATATGGTTTATGCCTATTGAGAAGAATGGTTTTCCCTTTGGGGTTATTAGCCACCAATGGTCATTCTCTCTACTCACCTTAAAAAAATTTGTACTTGTCCTCTTGGGGCTTGCGGAACTGGTGCAGGAAAGTAGTGATCCTATGGCCGTTGAGGCACCAATAGAAATAGTGGTCTGTAGAAATGATCTGCGGTTCAAGACGATTCAGTTAATGGTTACATGCTTCTATCTTGAATTAATTTACAAAACATTCTGTCCCTTGTCACTAGGGTAGAACTGAATCATTCAACTGTTCAAAAATCAGCCCCTCAAGTAAAGCATACTGAGAAACATGGATAGTTTTAGGAGGAAGCATTTCCGCGAGCACTTCTATGACTGCACAGGCAAGAATGATATTATCTATTCTCACAGGAATCATTCCGGGGAAATGAGTCCGTTCCGTTCTGGTAGATTGATAGAGTCCGTTAGCGGCTATCTCATATTCCTCCATTCCAAACTGAAATCTGTGTGGAAAACCTTCATCCTTAACCTGCTTCTCTCTTAGCATGTGTGACAGCGTATCAAAGGCACCGTTCACGCCTATCCATGTGCTGGGAGAATGATCAAAGACTATTTGTGGTAAGGATGTCAGGACAGATCTTATGTATTCCTTGAGAGGGCCGAAGTAAGTAGATGGAATGGGATCAGGAACAGGAAACTTTTCCGCCAACCTTGCTGCCCCTAATTGAAGACTGTCTAACCAGACTATCTTTCCACCCTTAGACAGGATGAGCTCCACACTTCCACCTCCTATATCAATGAGTAATGCTGGATGAGCCTTATCCATTTCTGCACCCCATATCACCGCCTTATGGATGAGTTCCGCTTCTCTATGTCCGTGAATGATCTGAATGTTGATACTAGTTTGGTCTAGTACATCATTGACGAACTGCTGACCATTACCAGCATCTCTGATAGCACTGGTAGCACAGGCCACCACTTCATCTACCTCATATTCACTGATTAGCTCCTGAATTTGGCTCATAGTTTCCAGCCCTCGTTTGTAAGCTACTGGTATGATTTCTTTTTGGGCCATTCCTCCTTCCCCAATTTGGACCATGAAATCTTCCTTTAGCAGAAAGGAAACTTTTCCAGACGAATCAATCTCTGCTATGAGAAGGTGGAAAAGGTTAGTCCCAAGATCTAACGCAGCTTTTCTTTTCTTCATTGATCTTAATAAGCTAAAAGTATTCAGAAGTGAGAACCTTAATAAGAAAATTTCGTTTTGCAATTGTGTTGCAACTAATCTAATATTGCAATCGCTTTTGATTCGAATTTGTAACTCCATAAAAGAGCACCGACTTACATGATCGCACGTATATTTAAACGAAGAGCAGATCTGGCAGGGGTAATTGCTAGCGGATTATGTATTATCCATTGTATTCTCACGCCTGTCATAGTAGTTTCTTTACCATTTCTGAGTCACCATCATGGTGATCATTATCATGGCCACTGGGCAGGGCTTGATACTCTTTTTGTCCTATTAAGTTTAGTAGCAGTATTTTTTGCCTCCAGAGATACGCATAGACCTGGGATAGGAATAGCGCTATGGTTGAGTTGGGCAGCCTTTGCCGCAGGGATCATTCTACATATGTACCATATAGAACCGGGAGAAATCATCTCTTACATAGGATCTTTCGCGCTCATCATCACTCACCTCATTAATCTGCGTGATCATAAGACTCATCACTGAGCCATCCATCTTGTCATCACCTGGAGGTAGGAAGCTCTTCAAAT
>JBCBKZ010000557.1:0-4205 GCA_038520955.1 Bacteroidota bacterium
AGCTCCATGGAGTTTTTTGAGAAACAATCATACGGTTTGAGATCCTTTGAGATTGGCCTTCACGCTAAAGGGGATAAGCTGGTGACTGATCCTGCTATTCTAGTGGAGATTGAGAAGATTCAGGAGCATCTGCTTACCATGGGACAGTTTAGTCCCTTCCTCTCCGTAAGTACGTTTCTCAAGGAAGCCAATTATATCACCCACTATAGACGTCCTCAATACAAGCGACTACCGGACTCCCAAGCAGAGATAGATGAAATCCTGAGTGCTACTGGCTTTAATGGAGGCGAAAGTGTCCTCAGAAACTTTTACAGTGAAGATGAAAAGGTAGCTAGAATTAGTTCTCGCCTGCCAGATATTGGGACGGAAGTGCTGGATACTATTTATCAGGACCTGGACCAATTCATCATAGCGGAATGTGATACTTCACTTTTCTCTTACAGATATACTGGACAGGCCTATTTAACGGAGGTAAACCTGGATTACCTGCGGACCAGTCTATTACTAGGCTTATTGGTGGCCTTTGTGGTTATAGGTATTCTCATGGGGATTCTCTTTAAATCCTGGAAGATGTTATGGATGAGCATGATTCCCAATCTCATTCCCCTGATTTTTACGGGAGGGATCATGGGGATATTCGGGATACCATTGACGGCTTCTACCACCATAGTGTTTGTAATTGCCTTTGGGATAGCGGTAGATGATACTATCCACTTTCTGACGCGCTACCGTTTTGAGCGAAATAGGGGATTAGGCGTTGACGAGGCTATCAGGAATACCATACAGGGAACGGGTAAGGCCATGATCCTCACTTCTCTTGTACTCATCTCTGGATTCTGCTTATTGATCAGTTCCGATTTTGGAGGAACCTTCAGTACAGGACTCTTTACGGGGCTGACCGTACTCTTTGCTATTCTATCAGATCTGTTCTTACTACCGGTCCTCCTCCAAAAGATGGATAGAGAAGAGGAGAAAGTTTCTTTGTAGAAGGGTAGCAAGCTAAACAGGCAAAAAGCATCTCCTTATTATCATTCCAGTGAGCTTGAGTGGGCTTGCTAGTGGGGTCGGCCGGAATCTCTCATAATCAGTTACCCACTTAAAAGAAGTAAATATTGACTAAGTGAGCCTCCTTTCCCTTATGAGGGGGGCTTAGCTTATTAAGGCAGACCCCGGCTGACACACTTTCCATGCTCATATTCCTACCGGGGTGATATTATGTTGTTTTTTGTGGTTAGCAGGTAAATACAGCTTTTGCACTTAAAATAGAATTGTTCAGCGGACAGGAGTCCTCTACTATCCAGTAGGCAAGCAGGAGCTTGCCAACCCTCAAATGTATGTTGAACAAGCTCCTACTTGTTCAAAAAATGGTCCAATAGCATGTGCCGGAGCTTCATCCGCTATCTTGTCTTGGAAGGCATATTCCTAATGTGTCTGCTAGATAAGCTAGTACAGAACCATAAAAAAATGGCTCCGGGATTCACCCGAAGCCATCAGTAACATGTAGTTTGGTTTTTTCTATTCTATGTCAACTAAATATTAAGATCTTAATCTAAGCTACTGAGCTTACTGGTTGGTAAGAAGACATATACCTTGGAGTAGGAATCTTTGGACAATCTCCTTCTAACCACCCTCTTAATTTCTTTCTGGCTCTGCTATACTGAGACTTGGAGGTAGCTTCAGAAATCCCAAGGATTCTGCTAATCTCTCCGTGGTCATATCCTTCCAGCAGGTACAAGCTTAACACCATTCTGTAGCCGGTAGGTAGTGAGCGAATAGCCTCTTTCACTCTTTCTACGTTTACCCCATAGTCTACTTCTTCATACGTTTCTTCAATGAAGTCAGCACCCTGATCTTCTAACTGAACAAACTCGGCTTTTCTTTTCTTAAGGTGGTTGATGGCTGTATTGATCACGATTCTTTTTAGCCATGCACCAAAGGTGGCATCACCTTTAAAGCTTTTGATATTTTTGAAGGCTCTAACAAAAGCTTCCTGAACTACGTCTTCAGCTTCCATTTCATCCTGAGTGAATCTCATTGCAATGTGATGCATGGCTTTCACGTACAGGTGATAAATCTTGCACTGTGCACGCTGGTCTCCTCTAGTACAAGCGTGAATAAGTGTTTCGTGAGGC
This sequence comes from Bacteroidota bacterium, assembly GCA_038520955.1. Taxonomy (GTDB): domain Bacteria; phylum Bacteroidota; class Bacteroidia; order J057; family J057; genus JBCBKZ01. The sequence continues at coordinate 2,133 of JBCBKZ010000557.1, forward strand.
TGAGTAACGGAAGTAGAAAATGTTGTGGTAGACATAGTTTCCTTGACTTAGTGTTTCTTAATATGATAGCTAAGATCGGGTGAGATGCCTGTTTCCTGAAATGAAGGAGAATCAACCCGTGAATACGGGGAGTGAATCGGACAGAAAGCGGAGTATGTCAGATATAAGACTGGAATGAATCTGCAAAAAGAGGGAATGAATGGGTGAAAGGATGCAACCTAAATGTGAATAAGAATGAATGAGGGAGTTTTGAATGCCTGAATGAGAGAATTGTGAATGAATGAATTTTGAATGGGTTAATGTAGAGACGAAAAATCTTTCGTCTTAGCTATAGGAGCCGCTTACCCATTTTTCATCTGTGAATCTGTGATTGGGTGAATGTTGACAGGACGTTAAAATCTTTCGTACTAGCCTCCAAGAAAAGAAATGAGCCATACCGAATTTTCGATATTGCTCATGCTAACATTAATATCCTATGAATCCACCGTATTAAGAGTGGGGAACGTATTAGTATGCTTTCGCAAACAGTACCCTTTGGGTAGAAGGCTTGCCTGAGTAGACACATTTACCTTCTTCCAGCGCATTATTTACAGGGATACAACGGATGGTAGCTTTGGTTTCTTCCTGGATTTTGGCCTCCGTTTCGGCAGTACCATCCCAGTGAGCACTAATAAAGCCAGGAAGATCCTTTTCCAGTTGAGCGTTAAACTCCTCCCAGGTATCTACTTTGACGGTATGTTCCTCCCGGAAAGTTTTCGCCTTATGATAGATGTTCTCCTGAATCTCATCCAGTAGGCTGGAAATCATTCCTGAGAAATCATCTGGCATATCAACGCTTTCCTTAGTGGAAGTATCCCTTCTGGAGATTTCTACTTTTCCGGCTTGAATATCTCTGGAGCCCATGGCTATTCTCACAGGTACTCCCTTCAACTCCCACTCAGCGAACTTCCATCCAGGGCTCTTGGTCTCATCATCATCTATCTTCACCCGTATGCCTTTGGCTTTTAATTCAGCCGCCAGCTCCTGTATACGTGGATAGACTACTGCCTTATCTTCATCCTTTCTGGCAATAGGGATCATAACCACCTGAAATGGTGCCAGTGCAGGAGGTAGTACCAATCCCTGATCATCAGAGTGGGACATGATAAGTGCCCCCATCAAACGAGTACTTACCCCCCATGAGGTAGCCCATACGTATTCTTCCTTATTCTCCTGGTTAGCGAACTTCACATCAAAAGCTTTGGCAAAGTTCTGCCCCAGGAAGTGAGAAGTACCAGCCTGTAGGGCTTTCCCATCCTGCATAAGCGCCTCAATACAGTAGGTCTCCAGAGCACCTGCAAATCTTTCGCTTTCTGTCTTGATCCCTCTGATGACAGGGATAGCTAAGGTTTGCTCAGCAAAGTCGCCGTATACATGCAGCATTCTCTCTGCTTCTTCTATGGCTTCCTGCTCAGTAGCATGGGCGGTATGCCCTTCCTGCCAGAGAAACTCTGCTGTACGTAAGAACATTCTGGTACGTAATTCCCATCTCACTACGTTGGCCCACTGGTTTACCAAAATAGGAAGGTCACGATATGACTGAATCCAGTTTCTATATGAACTCCAGATAATGGTTTCAGAAGTAGGTCTTACGATGAGTTCCTCTTCCAATTTGGCTTCCGGATCTACTATGACTCCATTTCCATCAGGATCATTTTTAAGCCTGTAGTGGGTAACTACGGCACACTCCTTAGCGAAACCTTCTACGTGATCTGCTTCCTTTGACAAGAAAGATTTAGGGATGAATAAGGGAAAATATGCATTTACATGGCCGGTCTCTTTAAACATATCATCCAGGATGCGCTGCATTCTCTCCCATATGGCGTATCCATACGGCTTAATCACCATACATCCTCTCACTTCTGAGTTCTCTGCAAGGTCAGCCCTTTTGACTAATTCGTTATACCATTCCGAGTAATTCTCGGCTCTTGTGGTAAGTTTCTTGACTTTCGCCATGTATGTTTTTGTAAAGTGAAGGCCAAAAATATGCCTCTAGGCAGTGGAATGCAAAAGGAATTTAAAGCCTGATACAGA
>JBCBKZ010000558.1:0-4204 GCA_038520955.1 Bacteroidota bacterium
GAAGACCTTCAGGATGCATAAGGATCTGATAGAAATATTGAGAGAGGGAACCCTTCTACAAAAGGGGGAAGCGCCCAAAGTAGTAGATCATATCCTTATGCATCCTGAAGGTCTTCAGATAGTCATAGACGGGATGAGCCATGAGGATGCGGGTATCAGGATGCGCAGCCTTTATTGTGCAGAGCAGATCTGCAGAAAGCATCCGGAATGGATTCAAGCCTATAAGTCTGAGATGATAGCCAGCCTGGACTACTGGGAACAGTATCCAGAAATGGCCCAGCTTCTACCGCTACTCTTGAGTCATTTAGCGCTTGAAGGGCAGGAGTTGGATCTGACACTGGAGTTTGTACGGAGGAGACTGAAACAAAGCAAGAAGACCTTTGAGCAGGTAAACTGCCTTCAGGCCTTGACGGATCATGCATGTAGAAATTCGTGGTTGATAGATGAGGTACTGGCTACTTTTGAAGAGTATGAAGTCAGGGGAGGAGCTGCTATTAACGCCCGAATCAGGAAACTCAGAAAAAAATTGGCCAAACTGGGCTGAAAGCCTATTTTATACCCATATGATAGACTCTTCGTACAGTAGAAATTGCAGGCTGGACTATCCGAGCAAACTCCCGGAAGCGGAAATCTGGAAAACCCAGGATGGGCTTCATCTGACAACAGAAAAAAGCGCTTCTACAGAGAATGCTTTCTACTTCGGAGATAACCTTTCTGTCATGAAGCTTATTCTCCCTCAGTATAAAGGGAAGGTGGACCTGGTATACATAGACCCACCTTTTGGGACCGGTCAAAACTTCGCTGCACATGGAGAGGAAACTGCTTATGAGGATACTCTGCTAGACCATGACTTCCTCGAGTTTTTACGACAGAGACTTATAGTCCTGAAAGAGTTCTTATCGGAGAGAGGAAGTTTGTACCTCCACATAGATAAAAAGATAGGACATTACGTAAAGCTCATTTGCGATGAGGTCTTCGGCTTTGAGAATTTCATCAATGACATTACACGCATAAAGTGTAATCCCAAAAATTTCTCACGTAAAGCGTATGGGAACCAAACAGATATGGTTCTCTTCTATGCAAAAAACAGAGATAAGCATATCTGGAATGAGATCAAGGTGGCATTATCAGAGGAGGAGATAGAACGCTTGTTTCCTAAGAAGGAAGAGGAACAAGGCGCTTATACAACGCATCCCCTACACGCACCAGGAGAAACCAAGGATGGAGATACGGGAAAGCCTTGGAAAGGGATGATGCCGCCTACGGGCAGACATTGGAGATATCAGCGCAAGGTGCTGGATCAGCTGGAAGAAGATGGGCTGATAGAGTGGTCTGATAATGGAAATCCCAGAAAGAAAGTCTTTGCTAAGGATCACCCTGGGAAGAAAATCCAGGACCTATGGGAGTTTAAAGACAAGGGGCTTAGCTATGTTTCTTATCCTACCGAAAAGAATAGAGACTTCCTGAAACAGGTCATTTTGCATTCTTCTCTCTCTGAAAGCATAGTCATGGATGTGTTTGCAGGCTCAGGCAGTACTCTCTGGTCAGCGGCAGAGCTGGGTAGAGCATGGATAGGAATAGACCAGTCCGTAAAATCAAGAGAGGTAATCCTCGCACATTTGGAGAAAAGTGAATTAGAGGCCAATCTGTTTAGCCTTCAAAAGAAGTAAGTGATCAAATTAAAACGATCAGTAGTGTATGAGTGTGATCCTTTCTGGATCATTCTTCTAAATATCTGGAAATCTAACTAATGGAACCTCTTCAAGGTTCTTCCTCATTAATCTCGAAGAGATTCTAGTATTATTAGCTCTATAAAGATGAAGAACTGACCCCGTAGGGTGTCATACTTAAGGTGTGCTCGTTATTCGTTTATGATTGACCTCCTACTTAACCTACATTTCCGCTAACTCTTTTTGGACTTTCTTAGGTAAGCTAGCCACTATAAGATCGTAGGAGTGATCTATGAGATCCCGGATTTGTTGGTCTGAGAGTTCTTGTAGGATCATGACCGTATTCCAGGTCTTTTTATGCATATGGTAACCGGGGAGAACGGTTTCAGGGTATCGTTCTCTTAGTTCTATGGCGTACTCAGGATCACATTTTAGGTTTACTCTATCGGCTTTCTCAAGTGAGAGTAGCGCAAACATCTTTCCCATCACTTTAAACACTAGCGGATCTGGGCCAAAGGGGAAGCCTTCCGTAACGCCTTTCTTCTCAATACAATGCAATCGTAAACTTTCTACGTCCATGCTACAAGTTAGCCACTTATTCTCAGACTACCTTGCTCGCGCATCCAGGTATGTACACGACCTACTTTTGGTTGGTCCAGTAGGTGGACGGGGAGTTTGTATTCTTCTCTGATACCATCCTCTACAAACACTTCTCCATTAATCTGGATCAGGATTTCCTCTGTTTGAATACCCACATTCTCCTTAATGAAGATATGGTCCATGAGGTTTATCTGTAGAGAAAAGGCTTTTGTTTGGAGGTCTCTTAATGAGATGGAAAGGGAAAATCTTCCCTGCTGGTCTGTTTGGATTCTGTCTAGCACAGTGTTTCCTGTCCTTGCCATGACAATGGTACGAGTGAAAGGGGCTCCACTACTTTGTTCTTCTACCTTTCCTGTAATCACTATGTGTCCAATCTGATAACTATACAGACTTGGAATGTGAGTGGTTTGATTTCCCTTCATGAGGGTAAATGCTGATAGGAGAATCAGAAAGGAAAGCGTTCTGGCAGCAAGTGAAGTAGTTAGGTGTGTGAGCTTCATGGCTTATAATGTTCCCTACGTTGTATATAAGAGTATTCTCATCAGGAAATAGTTGCAGTTAGTCTCTGAATATTTCCAAAAAGAAAAAAGTAAGGCTTTCGGGCTTGAGCCGTCTAATGATTACTACTTGCTAAAGAATGGAAAGGTTACAGTAGGGATTAAATTAGCTCCCTTCGCTGTTCATGATAAGGCGGGTACTTCTATCATCTGCTTCCTGTAGAATGATATAACCAGTTCGGTCATAAATCTTGTAGATCTGCCCCTTACGGTTCTTCACAAATACCAGACTGTCTTGAAGGTCTCTGGCATCCTGACAGCTCTGTAGAAGTGCATGAAGGAGGACGTAAATATCCTCTATGTGTGAATTGGGAATGAGTAGTTCTGTGGAACTGCCATTAGGGTACTGGTGGGTAGTAAGTTTCAGACTATCAGTAAAATACTGCTCAGTCTGCAGGTCAAAGCTTTCTCCATTGAGGGGATTAACCTGATTGGTATCTCTGGGGCTGATGGGCTGAAAGTTTAGACTTACATAATCTTTCAGCAGAAAAGGATAGTCCGTCTGACAATTCTGAAATCTACTGGTATCTGGAGCTGGGAAGGTAGACAGGTATCCATCAAACACATATCCCTCTAAGGTATCGTATTTGACATAGGCCCAATTTCCTTTCACCCATTCAGATTGGAAGGGCTGCTCACTGATGGTTTGTACTTCCAGTTTGGCGCCATAAGGGATAATGGCTAGCCTCTTTGCTCTTCTGTGAAGCCTTGAACGCAGCTTCAGGCCGGATGGCGCAAAGACGTGACTTTGTCTATGTTGAAGATTGGTGATTTCTTGCTGAGAACCGCCTATTCCACGGGTGAGAACCGTGTACAACTCTTCACCTAAAAGTTCCATGCCTCCCTCTTTTCTGATAGCGAATGTGCTAACGGTAGAGTCGCAGTAGAATTTATCACCTTCTTTTCGATAGGAGTTATAATTGAATTTTAAGGTAGCTCTATTTGTCAGCTCACTATTCCAGACATAAGCTTCTCCTCCATCTACAAAGTTTCCTGCTAAGGTCATTTCTCCTACCAGCTTTCCATACTGAGAGAAATTCATCAGGACCAGGACAGGAGAATAGGTCCCCTTGGAACAGAGAATGATCTGATAATAGTTCCCGTAAGATTCATTGAAGGCAAAATAGTAGACATCCTCTTCGCCTACTGTGAAAAACTGGCTTTGTGAGAATAACCTTCTGGACTCTGCTTCTCCTACAGCTTTCAGTTTTCCCTCTTCCAGTTCTCTGGCAGAAGTGAGCAATGCCTGATCAAAATTTACCGTATGATTATATAGGAAAAGGGGTTTGATAGCCTCAAAAAAACGTGCGGTGGATGCAGTACTGTATTGCGCATTGGCAGAAGATATGCCAAGGGAGAGGCTAATGCAGCATAAGA
>JBCBKZ010000559.1:0-4198 GCA_038520955.1 Bacteroidota bacterium
GTATAAGAATGTTATCCTGGAAAATGATTCTCTTACCATAGAAATCTATGATCTCATCTCCATCGGCTGCACTACCTATAATCAAGCAGTTTTGGACTATGAGAGAATCTATAAATGAATCATTATCCCCTAGCCTAAGCGCATCTGCAAAATTCCCGGCATGTATCACCATGTGTTCTATGATGAGTCTACCGTTTTCGTTAGCGTTTCTACTAGGGTAATTTACTTTGAGTATAGGCTTTCTATGAGCTACCAGGTTAGATTGGGTCTGTCCTGCCAATCTGATGTTCTGGCCTTCTATTTTTGCATCATCATAACTGCCTAGCGTTTCAATGTTACCTGAAACATCAAAGACAACTATACTTTCATTCTTGTTCTGATCATCCAAGAGCTCGTCCAGGTCGTTTGAGGTATCAATACGATCCACAGTATTGAAAGCCCATGATGAATCCTTTACCAGGAAGTCACAATCAGGAATGGAGGGTAAGACTCTTTTTTGAGTTGATCCCGTTAGCTGGTTAGTTACAACAATGTCTCGGAACTGTTCCCCGTCTATGTCAATATCTAAGGAAAGTACGTGGCTTGGATCTGGTGCAAAGGCAGACAGATTAATTCGCAGTTCTTTCTGGCTGGTTCCTGCTGCAATGATTTGCTGCTGCTCTGGATCTCCAGCCGGGTAAACACCCAATCCCCAATTATTACTTCCGTCCACATTGTAGAAGGTAGGAAGGGCAGCGTAATTCTCTGTTAGGGTTATGACTACCTGAGTAGGATTTGCATCTGAAAGAACTGCGCTCTGTATGCTTTGGGGTCCGGCAGCTACTACGTTATTTGCCACCGGGGATAGGTTGATAGTGGAGAGATTTTCTGCAAACAAATTTTGCACGTTCCCCCCTACTTCACCATAGGAAAATTGGATTACATCTCCCTGCTCAAAAACACCGGAAGATCTGGTTAAGTAGTAGGTATTTGTCCCTGAACCAGAAGCATTAACAGCGACTTGGCTTTCATCTACAAAGACAAAAAAGCCAACCGTTCCATTCATGACCTGGTTAAAGACTATTTCTACTCGTTCAGGATTTTCGGCTGTTACCTGGATGGAAGAAATAAGGGGTACAGTCGCACTTCCACCAGATCCGGGGTCACCCGGTTCTCCTTTCAATGAATTCACGAAATCGGCCTCAGATCCACTGTTACCTTGATCTAGCCAGGATTGATAGGCAGATTTTCCACCTTCTCCTACCAGGGAATCCAAAAAGTCCTGAATGGTTCCAGAATTTGATTCTCCTAGCCACAATTCATAGGCTGAATCTCCGGCATTGCCTACTAATGAGGTTAGAAATTCCGCTTCGGTTCCAGTGTTCCCGGCATCTAGCCAGGATTGATAGGCAGATTTTCCACCTTCGCCTACCAGGGAATCCAAAAAGTCTTGTATAGATCCTTCGTTTCCATCTCCTAACCAAACTTGGTAGGCACTTTGTCCAGTTGCACCAATTAAAGAAGCCAGAAAATCATCCTCAGATCCTACATTTCCCTTTGCTAGCCATAGTTGATAGGCAGACTGCCCACTGCCTCCAAGAAGGGATAAGGAATTTATTAGGGCAGCTACTTCGGCAAAGCTCAGGCCGTTGTTGGATTGGCTTCTGGTGCGGAAGTAGTTAAGCAGATAATCCCTGCTATATGAATTGCCGACTTTTAATAAGTTTCCCATGATTAGAGCATTAGGCCAATAGCCGTATTTGAGGTGGAAATCCCGTAATTATCTTGTATCCAGGATCTTATTTCCTGGTCCATCAATCGCTTGGCGTAATAGCCATCATACTGGAGGTCATAAGCCTTGAAATAGGCTGTCACTGCATCGTAGGTGAAGTCTGTATCTAGGTTAAGCTCTTGGGCTAATTGGTCTGCATACATGAAAAGCCCGTTGTCATCTGACCGGGTATTCCATACACCAATATTGTTTCGTAGTTCCTGGTAGGGATCATTGGGAGATCCGTAGAACATTTCTCCTTCGATGGGCTGGAGTGTAGATCTACGGAAGTAGCGGAAGTATATAAATACTCCAGCTAGGCCAATAATCACGTATGTTAATACATTCTTATTCATGGCCTTATTTCCTTAGTAGGACCAACACAACGAGCAAGAGGACTACTCCTAAGCCAATCCATAGAATAGAATTGTTCTGGCGTTGCTGTGGGAAAAATCCGTCAGTGGGTACAGGTTGAAATCCTCTCCCATTTATGGAGGCGAGAATTTCCGGGGCGTTTTCAATCAAGAGGTCGAGACTGTCCATCCACCACTTGTCACCCTCACTCATAGAGGCTTGCTGCATCTGTTGTGCTGCTCTGGCTGCTTCGGCAGCTTGCAAGGCTCCAATATCAAAATATGACCTGTTATTGCCTGTCATACCTTTTAGGTTGGCTATCCTCTGTTGAGATAGCGGATTGTGTAAATTCAGATTTTCGGTAAGTGCTGCTATTGCATCTGCTGGCCTTCCTCCTGCTGCTGTGTAGTTTTGAAAGGCTATGGTATCTGCCTCTATTTCATCATACACACCATGTTCGCAGTGGGCCAACTCATGCTCTAGGATGAAGGCTCTCTGAGTCCTGGGAATAGTTAGCCATGCGAAAGGGTTAATGAATACCTTATCGCATGGCTGTGTATGTTCTATGGATGCAATTCCCTGCATCCCTATTTCCGGGATCAGTCTCGGCCTCATACTAGCTTGTATTAGGCTACAAGCACGTTTCCACCTGACTTTCTGGCCTTCTCATTCAATACCTGGTCCAGGTTCAGAATGGAGTCTATCCAGAAGGTGAAAATGACAGTTTCTTGGCCTTCAATTCTCAGGCTCATGGTAGTATCTCGGTTGAGTACGTATCCCACGGGCAGCGTAATGACTTTGTCATTAAACTGACGTGGATCGTAATCCACCTCTGGGTCTAGGTAATCATACTTATGATCACCGAATTCGTCATACTGCCTGAAATTGATCTTGTTACCTAGCTGCGCCTCGCTGGTGTAGCGGTAGCGTGTTTGAGAAATGATAACACCTTTTTCCAGGATCATTCTTTTGAACTTCTCCAGGCTTCCAGTATCATTGATTCCAAACTGGCAGTTAACCACTACATCGGCAGCATCTCCGTATGTGTTTGTGCCATCCGTAAGGATGCGGTTGGTGTACTCTCCTATGTGGAGCCCTGCCGAGATCACAGCATCCAAGGGGTCAGTGTCGGGGTTGGTGATAGTCAGTTTCACCGAATTACGGTGCAACTTCCTCTCATTGTTGTAAGGGTCTATAAAACCCGATTCAACTACGTTCATTCCGGGATTGATCAACACATTTGGTCGATCAAAATTGCTGCGGCGTCTGCCCATGTTTCGCAGAGCGTTTCTCTTGGCCGCAAGAATCATGAGTTCTTTTTTCGTGGTATTCATGGTTTATGCGACTTTGCTAAACTTAGGCTTGAAGGTGCTTTTCACAGGAAGAGTGCCTTCTTCACCTAAATCGATGGAATCCTTGTAAAATACTTTCATTACCACGGTGAAAATCACCAGGGCTAAAAGTACCGTCACAAGCATTTTTGAATTGATAAACTTCATGCTTGAATTGGTTGGTGAAAAATTTTGCATGAAGTATAGGCCATTGAAAAATGGCTTAACGGACTTACTCCCTCTAAGGGAGTTTAGGTGAAATTAGCTGACTTTATCAGAAGATTTTTTTTGCTCTTTGGGGGAAATGTAGCCTAAATGAATTAGGATAATTTCGATATGAACGGGAAAGAGTCTCCTTTGCCTCCTTTCATATCCTGGGACAGTATCTTTTAATTCAGCCTCTATTTCTTTGATACAACTACTCAGGAATTTATAGGGTAGGTCCACATGCCTGGCAAGTTCCCATTTGAGCATTGATTTTCTTGGTACGCTGGTCCCTTCAAATACATTCATAATCCAGGTTGTTACGTTCTCAGAATTACGATTTCACTGTAATACTTCCCCTCTTCTTTCTCTTTAGCTGTTACCGTTAATTTGCCATTGGCAAACTTGCTTAGATACTTAGGGATGTTCGCTCCAGGTTGAATTCCTAAGTCTTTGGCTATGCCATCAAAGCAATCATTAGGAATATAATCTTCTATCTGTTTAGCTCCTAAGCCCTTAAATTTCACCCGATAAAAGGCAATGGAGGCCTTTTATCGGG
>JBCBKZ010000055.1:0-14313 GCA_038520955.1 Bacteroidota bacterium
ACCCACGTGCCAGAGCCAAACAGAAATTACTGAAACACTTTTATAAGGGTTGGACGAAAGAAGACCTCTTTGATGCAGGGAAGCTTTATTACCATAAGGTCATCCATTATATCACTTATGAGGAGGCCATGAAGGAGTTAAAAGCCTATCTGGATGATGATGCCAGAATCATTGTAGTCTCTGCTTCACTGGATGTCTGGGTGAAACCCTTTTGTGATTATTATGACATAGAATTCATAGGTACTCAGCTTCAATATAATGCAGGTATTTATGAAGGCTCCTTTGCCACACCTAACTGTAATGGAAAGGAAAAGGTCAAAAGGATTCAGGAAGCGGTAGATATTACTGACTATACACCCGTCATAGCCTATGGAAACTCTTCTGGAGATAAGCCTATGCTTTCTCTTGCAGACGAAACCCATTATAAGGCTTTTAAAAAGTAAGGGATTCAACATAAAAGAAACCCTATAAAAGCGTATTAGGCTCAAAGGAGCCTTTGGATAAACTTGGTTTTTATGAGAATAGCTGTAATCACGGTAGCCCCTACCCCTTACAGAGACCCCGTTTTTGCTCGACTGTCTGATTTCCAACAAGATGAGGTTCACGTACTCTACAGTACCTACCGTGAGCCCAATAGAGACTGGTCCCTGAGCAGGTTCCCCGAAAACCACATTTTCTTAAAGGAGCGCTACCTTAAAAAGGGAGATGGAATTAACTACATTCACTTCAATCCTGATGTCTGGAGTCATCTGAAAAAACTAGATCCTGATGTGATCATTACTCAGGGATTTAATCCTACCTATCTCATGGGATGGCTGTTCAGTGTCATACATGGGAAGAAGCATATCATCTTATTTGATGACTGGTTATACTTACAGAATAAACTGAGCAAGCTTCATTTAGCCGTAAGGCGCTTAGTATTTAAGAAAACACAAGCCTTTGTAGGCCCTGGAAAGCATACGGCAGACTTATACAGAAGCTACGGTTTAGCTGAAGAAAGCCTTTTCGATAGCCAGCTTTGTGCTGATGACACCATCTACACACATAACTTGCCCTTAGAAGAACGTCCCTATGACCTAATGTTCATAGGAAGATTTCATGAGCTTAAACTTCCCTTCTTTTTCACTGAAGTAGCGAGCAAACTAGCACAGAAAAAACCTGACCTTAAGGTACTGGTAATAGGATCTGGGCCGCTGAAGGAAGAGTTTCTTTCCTCTCTGGAGAAGGCAGGGCTAAACTATGAATACCCTGGGTTTGTGCAGCCTGACCAACTTCCCTCCTATTATGCAAAATCCAAAATCATGCTGTTTACCACTGCTCATGATGCTTGGGGATTGGTAGCTAATGAAGCCTTAATCAGCGGGACACCGGTCATTTCCACCCCTTATGCCGGGTGTAAGGATGATCTGGTGGTACATGGCCAGAATGGGTTTATCCTGGATACTGAGGTAGACAGCTGGGTAGACCACTGTCAGAAGTTACTAGAGAATGAAGCCTTGTGGAGGAAATTCTCCCAAAATGGCGTAGATACCAAAGAGTATTTTAATTATGAGCAAGCAGCCAAGGGTTTGTATGCAGCTTGTAAGCATGCCTATGCCTCCTAAGGCATAACAGAGCCCTTAGTGCCCTCCAAACTATCTTCCCTAACCAAGTGAGTCAATCTCTCTTCCAGGGTGAGAATACGCCTGTAAAGCAGCAAACAGACCATCATCATACCCGTCAATCCCAGATACAGGATTAGGTCTACCCCTCTGCCGATTCCCAGCCAATTGGCCAGGTAGGTACTATAGTCAAAGAATAGGGTAAAAAATAACCCAACCAGCAGTAGGGAACCTGAAAGAAGCTGGAACAGTTTCCGCCTCGCAAAATGCTTTATGAGAGTATAGCCTATACCTGACATCATCAGGATCAGAATGAATTGAATAGGTTTCATGAGAGTCCTCTTTTGAATAATACTTCCTTGAGAATCTTGATAGCATTTCTTTTCCCTTGTCCTTTCTTAAGAGAATAAGGCGTATATGCTACGCTCACAGGAACTTCTGCTATCCTTAGGTTATGCTTCTTCACCTCCATCAGGAACTCCGTAGCATGTCCCATGCCACTTAGCGTAAAATGAATCTGCTGGTAGGCCTTCACATGGAGGGCCCGCAAGCCTATGTGAGCATCACTCAGCCAAATACCCGTGAGGAGCCCATGGAAGACCACAGCTAGTTTCAGAAGGAGGATTCTTGGATAAGGGATGGTCTTGGAAGAAGATAAAAAGCGGGAACCCTGAACCACATCTGCATTTCCTTCCAGAATAGGATGAATAAGGGAGCTTATGTCTGCCGCCTTGTGCTGGCCATCTGCGTCAAAATGCACGATGATCTCCGGCTGATATTTACGTGCATAAGCCATACCTGACTCCAGAGCGGCTCCCTGCCCCAGATTGGTCTTATGCCTTAAATAAGTAATCGGGAGCCCTGAAAGGGACTCCCGAGTATTATCTGTAGAACCATCATCTATGAGCACCACCTTATACCCATGTTGCAGCACATTCTCTACTGTAGAGATAATAACCTCTGCCTCATTGTAGGTGGGTATGAGCACCCATACATTGGCTTCTGATGCCTTATCCATATAGGAAATATACGAGCAATGCTCCTATATTTCCTATACGTTATTGTTAGCTTATTCTGTAACCAGGAACTTCTGGCCTTTATTACCTTCTGGTGCTCTCAGCAAGAAGATATAAGGTCCTGGAGCCAGGAAGGGAAGCTGTATTCTCTCCTGAATATTTCCAGTACCTACATTTCTCTGGCTTGACCACACCTGCTGTCCAAGGTAATTCCGAACCTCATAAGTTACGACCCCAGCTTTCTTGAGGGTGTATCCTATAGTAAGCTCCTTACTATCAGTCAGCGGATTTGGATAGAAGATGTCTATTCCTTCTAAGTTATCAGCTATGCTTACAGTTCCACTTACTACTACTACAAGCGTATCAGAATCTGTACCTCCTCTATTATCCGCTACTGTCAGGATAGCGTTAAAAGTACCCTGCGTAGCATACTGGTGCTGAACCAGAATCCCAGTTTCTTCTGGTGTTCCGTCTCCAAAGTTCCATGTGTAGGTAGCTACTGTCCCATCTGGGTCAGAAGAACTACTTGCATTGAACAACACATTCAGAGGTGCGGGTCCAGTAAGAGTGTCCAGTAGGTTATTAGCTGTAAAGCTGGCCGTAGGAAGATCATTAGGCGACTGACCCAGTGTCAGGGCAACAGTAGCGGTATCCTTTCCTCCATCATCATCTGTAACTATGAGCGTAACTGTAAGGGCTCCGCCATTATTATACAGATGGCTGGTGATCTGACCCGTACCAGTATTTCCGTCTCCAAAGTCCCAATCATAGGAAGCTATGGTTCCATCATTGTCAGTAGAAGCCGTAGCATTAAAGGTAATCGTAACCGGCGCTGTCCCTGTATCAGGCGTTACAGAGAAATCAGCTACAGGGAGTTCATTTGGTGGATCACTAATAGTAACTACGGTAGTGGCAGTATCAGTACCTCCCAGGTTATCTGTAACTATCAGTTGGATGGTGAAGCTACCCGCCTCATCATACAGATTAGTCGCTGTTTCACCAGTGGCGGTTTCTCCATCTCCGAAGTCCCAAGCATAGCTTACAATGCTTCCATCAGCATCTGTAGAGCCACTTCCATCTACCGCAATTTCTATGGGCGCTATGCCACTAGTAGGATTAGCTGTGAAAGCAGCTGAAGGCTTTCCATTTACTGTTACCGCAACAATAGAAGAATCCGAGGATCCCTTATCATCCACTACAATCAGTTTTACATTCACTGGTCCAGCAGCTGTGTAGGTATGCTCTACCACCATGCCTGTAGCAGTAGTTCCGTCACCAAAGTCCCAGCTGTAGCTGGCTATGGTTCCATCCGAATCAGAACTGGCACTTCCATCGAAGGTAGTTACCGTTTCTGTAACGGGTGGGTTAGGCGCTATGGTAAAGGAAGGAACAGGTAGTGCATTAGTGATGATTGTGAACTCCTGGGTAGCAGTAGCACCATCATTATCTGTTAGCGTCAGTACTGCTGTAAAGGTTCCTGAACCTGTATAAGTATGACTTGTCGTTTCTCCTGTACCACTATTCGTATCTCCAAAGTCCCAGGCGTAGCTGGTGATGGTACCATCTATATCCTCTGAGTCAGACGCATCAAAGTCTACTGTCAAAGGAGCCGCTCCCTGAAGGACACTTGCCGTAGCAAATGGTCTTGGAGGATAGTTGTCAGGCTCATCCAATGTGAAAGTGAAGGTAGCTATCCCTATTCTTCCACCATCATCCGTTACGGTGAGGGTAGTTGTGTATTCCTGTCCCAGGAAGAACAAATGCTCAACTACTGCTCCGGAAGAATCCGATTCTCCATCTCCAAAGTCCCACTTATATTTTACGATGGTTCCGTCTGCATCAGAAGAATTAGACGCATCCAGGGTAATCGTTTGAGGAGCTTCTCCCGAAGATGGGTCAGCTGTGAAGGAAGCCACAGGATTAATGTTAGCTGGCACAGTACAGTTAGTAGCTGTTCCACCTGTACCTGTAGGTAGTGTTCCATCCTTGGTGATGAAAAACTTATCTAGTAAGGCGCCATCCTCTCTGAAAGTAACATAGAGGGTGTGAGCACCTTCTGATAAGCTGTAGGTTACTTGAGGATCACCTGCCAGGTCATCATTTATTACTTCGTACCAGGCAAACAGGTTTCCGGGAGTGGAATTATTCCACTTGATCCATTGTCCATCATCTACCTTCAACCAGAAGGAATCATCATCTGAGTTAGGTAGCTGTGCTCTTGCAAACAGCTTATAGGTAGCACCTTCAGAAACTGAGAATGGATAAATAATCCAATCACTTGTATCAGAAGGAGCTTCATTCAGGCTTCTTCCGTCAGGGTGAATCACATAAATCTGACCTGAAGCAGCAGCATCCGGGATAATTCTCCAGTTCTGTCCCACTTCTCCACATTCTGCCTCCAACCAAACGTCAGTTCCTACTACTACATCATTTACAGTGATTACCTGAGAAGTTCTGGAAGTGTCACTTGCATCATCTACTACAGCAAGTACTACAGTATAGGAACCTGCATTATCAAAGGTATATGAAGACGTAGATCCAGTGGCTGAATCTCCTGTACCAAAATCCCATATGTAAGCGGAAATAGTTCCATCACTATCTGAAGAGGCAGTAGCATCAAAGTCAACTGCAAGCGGGGCAGGCCCGGTGGTAGCACTGGCAGAAAAAGCAGCCGTAGGAGGCTGGTTTTGAACTGCACCAAAGGTGAAAGACTCAGCAAAACTTGCAGTGGTATTATCCACGAGTCCACTTCCTCTTACTGCTGCTCCTGCAGCCGTATAAATGGTATTATTGTAAATGAAACCACCCGTACCATGTCTTCCCTGGTTCATCGGAGTCATGGTAGACCAGGAGTTAGTAGTACTGTTAAATACTTCAACCTCTGAATGGGCATCAGTTTGATTTCTACTTTCTCCCCCTAATACAAGCATACTATCCCCCTTCACTACCACAAAAGTTCCTGCTCTTTCGGTAGGTAAGTCACTCTCATCTCCTAACTGGGTCCAGGTCCCTGCAGTGAAATCATAAATCTCGGTGTCTATCACTGGATCCTGGTGGATTCCGTTAGGTCCATTTGCATTGGTTCTTCTACCTGCAGAAATAATCATCTTATCTCCTATAACTGCCGCTTGAAAGTGATCTCTCGCCTGAGGGGCATCTGTAAGTGTCGTAAACGTACCCGTATTTGGATCAAACTCATCCAGCCACGCTACATGTCCAGATTCATGTCCATTTTGGGCTCCACATACAACGTAAATTTTCCCATTATAGAGTACTGCTCCAGCTGAGCCTCTACGTCTTGCTTCAGGGATTACAGGCCCGGTTTCCCAGGTATCATCAGCAGTATCATAGATATAAACAGAATCAACAGGAGTTTCATCAGGAAATCCTCCTTCAAATCCACCTATTAGGTAAACCTTAGTTCCAATGACTACTGGTTGAGCATGGTGAATTTGCCTAACCATCTCTGGCCCCTCTGTCCAGGTGTCGTTAGTAAGATCGTAAATTGTGATGTTACACTTGCTGCTTTCTCTTCCAGGAAATAAATATCCTTTTCCATTTACTTCAGCAAATGCGGACTCATGTGATTCGCAAGGTACAGTTCCACTATAAGGTCCAAGGCTCTGCCAATTTTGTGCGGACGTCGGTAAGTAAGTCCATAGCAAGAAGGCACACAATATTAATCTCGCTGGCATAAGAGCTCGTAGCCGATTAATGCTAATTGTCATAATGTGTACAAATAAAATTTTGAGTTGTAGATACTTCAAATACAGGGATTTTTAATACAAATAATCTCCAAAAACCAATCCAAGATAAGTTCTCTGTTAAATGAACGGTCTTTGGAAAATAAAATGATAAGAGAAAGGGAAATTGTACGCTTATTCTGTCTGAACTGCTACTATTGGAGGAAGGGCGTCAGAAAAACTTATCGAAAAGGGAATTATATTAGTCTGAGAATTGAAGTTTGAAATACATTTAGGGTAAAACATTACAACCGTTATTGGAAAAAGCAAAGGCAAAAATTTATGCCTCAGCCTTTTTCCCCATATTCTTCGGCCACAGAGTCCACCATTTCAGCCACTTTTTCTTTGAGGGTTTTCTTAAAATTCTGCAGCCTTTCACTGATTTCTGAAGAATGACTTCCCAGGATTTGGGCAGCGAGTATACCTGCGTTTTTTGCTCCGTTTAAGGCTACTGTAGCTACAGGTACCCCTGAAGGCATCTGTAGAATGGAGAGAACAGAATCCCAGCCATCTATAGAATTAGAGGATTTTACCGGAACGCCTATTACGGGTAAGGTAGTCAATGAAGCCACCATACCCGGCAAGTGTGCTGCCCCACCAGCTCCTGCTATGATTACTTTTAACCCCTTATCTCTGGCCTTCTCAGCATAAGACAACATCCTTTCCGGCGTTCTATGAGCTGAAATGATGGTTAACTCATAAGGAATTTGAAACATATCAAGCATTTCTGCTGCTCCCTTCATCACTGGCAAGTCCGACTTACTCCCCATGATGATTCCTACTATGGCTTTATGATCGCTCATCTTAGCTAGCTTTTACAGTTACAGTTCCTTTTACTTCTTCTATCTTATGTACTAACTGCTTTTTGTCCTCTGCCAGTATGGTTATGTGTCCCATTTTTCTGAAGGGACGGGTTTGTTTCTTTCCGTAAATGAAGGGGTAAACGCCATCCATTGCCAGGAGTTTCTCTATTCCCTCATAAATAGCAGGGCCAGTAAATCCATCTGCCCCAAGTAAGTTAACCATAGCTGCAGGGCTTGTCAATCGGGGATCTCCTAAAGGTAGATCCAGTATAGCCCGCATATGCTGTTCAAACTGCGAAGTAGGACAAGATCTGATAGTATGGTGGCCCGAGTTATGTGGCCGAGGCGCCATTTCATTAATTAGCACTTCCCCTTCCTTAGTCAGGAATAGTTCTATGGCTAAGACCCCTACATAGTTCAGGGTGGAGACCACCTTCTTTCCTAGCTCTTCTATCTGCTGGTTAACTGCCTCACTTATCTCAGCTGGAGAAAATAAATATTCTACCAAATTATACTCAGGATGAAATACCATTTCTACGACAGGATAGACCCTTATCTGCCCGGAAACATTTCTCCCCACAATCACTGCCAGTTCCTTCTCGAAGGGGACAAACGCCTCAATTAGTCCCGGCACTTCAGGGACCTTCTCTGCGTCCTCTGCACTTTTCAACACAGAAACCCCTTTACCATCATATCCACCGCGCCCCGTTTTGTACACAACGGGATACTCAGAGACTTTCTCTACTACCTCTTCTTTATTCTTTACCAGGAAGAAAGGAGAAGTAGGAAGCTGATGATCCGTAAGAAACTGCTTCTGCACACGCTTATCCTGAATCATTCTGACAATATCAGGAGAGGGATACACCTCTTTCCCTTCTTTCTGCAAAGCTTCCAGCGCATCTGTATTAACATGCTCTATTTCTATGGTCAACACATCACAGTTCTGCCCAAAAGCGTACAGGGTATCATAATCTTTCAGTGAACCTTGTGTGAAGTGGTGAGCTACTTCTTTACATGGTGCCTGCGGGTCAGGGTCCAGGGCATGAATGGTAACATTATAATCCAGGGCAGACTGGATGAGCATTTTACCCAGTTGTCCTCCTCCTACAATCCCAACACGCTTATCTCTGTAGAAATACTTTTCCATAGCTAGTCTTTATCAGGCCTCTTTTCCTTTAGCTTCCTGCCAAAACTCTTCCAGTTGATCCAGTGGGTAATCCTTCATTTTTTTTCCTTCCGCTTTAATGGCTCCTTCCATATACTGAAAGCGGAACTTAAATTTCTGGTTGGTAAGCGTTAAGGCATCATCAGCATTTATGCCACTCAGCCTACAGTAATTGATCAAGGCAAAGAGTAGGTCTCCCATTTCCTTTTCTCTTTCCTCCTCAGTTTCTGCTTCCTCAAACTCTGCCAGTTCCTCCATGAACTTGTCTTTGGCCCCCTGTGCATCATCCCAATCAAATCCTCTGCTAGCCGCTTTTTCCTGCATGCGCTGTGCCTTAATCAGGGAGGGCAACTGATCCGGGACACCATCTAAAGCCGACTCTTTTACCTTTCTTCCCTGCTTTACCCTTTCTTCTTTCTCCAACGCCTTAATTTCTTCCCATTTCAGTTTGACCGTTTCGCTATCAGCATCCTTAATATCTCCATACACATGAGGATGTCGCCTAATCAACTTTTCCGTAAGGGTTTCTATGACATCTTGAACATTAAAATGATTGCCCTCACTGGTAATTTGAGAATAGAATAACACATGCAGAAACACATCGCCCAATTCTTCCTTCAAATCCAGGTAATCTTTGCGTATGATTGCATCTGCAAGTTCATACGTTTCTTCTATGGTCAGATGCCTGATGCTGTCTATGGTCTGCTCTCTGTCCCAGGGACACTTTTCCCTAAGCTCAGCTACCACCTCTACCAGCTTGAGGAAAGATTGTTGTAATTCTTGGTGATCCATTCTCGTTGAATTGATTGGGCGAAACTACTAAAAAAACTCCCAGCTTAATCATAAAGCTGTCATTGAATTATTACCCCTTGATTTTCCCCTAATTTAGCGGCTTAAAAAGCCTAACTTGTACAAAATGGCTCGCTGGAAGAACATATGGACCTGGATAATGGGATTTTTTCTCTTATCCTCAGCCTATGCCCAACAGCCGGACCTCAGACTCGCCATAAAGCGGCAAAACAACTTCACCTTCAGTACCACCTTTGACCTAAACTACCAGAGAGAAATTGGGAATTACCGCTTTGATCTGGTCCTACATCATGACAACCTCTACAATAGCATCAGAGAAAGAGACAGGTTTGTCCAGTTTTATATAAGAACCCGACTATGGCAGTACTACAGGTTGAATGACAAACTGGAAGCTACCTCCTGGATCACTACGGATCAGTTTGTTAATGGACAAAACCAACGATACAATTTTTATGGGGGCGTTACCTACAAACCACTAGAGAATATCAGCCTGACTCCCCTAATAGGGTATAGTTGGGATGTGCGCTCCGGCATACTGGATCAGGGAGTTTCTCCGGCCTTCTTTGCCAGTGGAACTTATTCATGGCCAGATGGACTCAGAATGAGAACTAATATCTATGGAAGGCTCAAATTCATAGATCCCCGCTTTCAGCGGAATCTCATCATCGATTCTCAATGGAGTAAAACTATAGGAGATTATACAGATGCGGAACTAGGGATAAGAATAGGTTCAAATGAGATCAATGACTATAAGTCTTCTTCCATAGAACAGATACAGTCTGATACCATCAGGCCCAACATCACCTTTAGGTACCAACTCAGACCTGGATGGTACTGGGACTCAGATAACCGACTATCTATTACCCGAAGAAAATTTGATTATGTCTTAGTGGAAGGAAATGAGTCTGAATTTAATGACCTTTCCTTTGACCATATAGAGTTCCGCACATCTCAAAAGTTATCCATTGCCAGTAAGAAATGGCTGGGCTATCTCTCTTTCACCTTCCAACAACTGGACAGGCAGTACGAATTACAGAATTCTATGGCACTCAGGCCCACAGAGTTTGACCGCTTACTGATCCGAGAACAACAAAAGGACTTTCAGCGGGAACTCATTCAGTGGGACTTGTACACCCAACTCCAACTTAATCCCAGGAATCAACTTACGCTGACTGCTACAAATCAGTACGTTCAGTTTGATACCCCTTCCACCGCCAACTTTGATGATCATGATGAGCTGAACTACAGCCTGGCCCTGGATTGGAAAACCAACTGGAGCAGAAACTTTCTTACCCAATACAAAATAACAGGTGGCGTGAGGAAGTATTCATTTCTCTTTAAGGAAAGGAGTCAGGACAACTATACCCAAAGAAATCTCAGGCTGGATTTCAGGTATAAATGGAATATGCTGGAGAACCTGACCATGGAGGGAAAGCAATACATCTACGTCACTTATAATGTGAAAGACTTTGAGGATATCAATAGGACTGACAGATCTACCCGAAACCTGGAAAGCTTTCTGGATGTCAAATACCGCCCTAAGAAAAGATGGGATGTAGACCTTTCGCTTTATAGACGGGAGGTACATCTATCATTTCTGGACTGGCAGGAATTTGCTGAAACACCACTTGATACCACCATCACCTATATCACCTCCTTGATAAATTCCTGGCATGTTCTCCAGAAAAACAGAACCCGACTCACCTTCCAGGGGGGCTATAAACATGTCAGTCAAACCCGAAGGTTCAACAGCTCTATGACTAATAGGGAAAACTTTCTGGTTCCCATAAACTTAAGAAGTAGAAACCTGCAAACGGGATTATATACCGGTTTCCAGCTCAGGAAAAAAGAACCTGCTAGTCTGGACTTATCTGTATGGTGGCAAATTCAGTATCAGGACTTCCGATTTAGAGAAACAGAAGAGCTTACTTCTATTAGTGCCAACTTCAGGCAGGAAGCCCTCGAGGAGGTAACCATAAGATTCAGGCCCTTTTTCAACCTGAGAATGAACCTTTGGCTTAACAGGAATCCGATTAGGCGGAATAAAAAGAATTCCAAAAATAAAGGGTAAGTTTTTTCTTGCACTTAGCGTATTTAAACAGTTTGATTCCCATCTTCAACCTAAGTATGTTTCCTCGCTTATCTCAGGCATGCCGAATTGTCAAATATTAAAACTTCTCTATTTTTCAATTTTCTCTCAATTCCATATCAACAGCCTTGTTTAGAAAAACAGGCTTATCCAGTTAATGCAGCTTATGAAACTAATTTATCCAAATTAGTTAGTGAACTAACTATTAGTGTTGTATATTAGTTAGGTTTGAAGCCGGAAACAATTATCCCTATATTTCAGAGCCAAATGTTGTATGAAATGAATACCCCCCTAAAGAATACACTTTCGAAAAGGGTAAGTTTTTTAACAAAAGAAGAGGTAATACAGGACTACAGGCTAGGCTACAAGAGTAGAATAGTGAGTATTCTTGGAAGAAGAGAAGTACTTACAGGAAAGGCAAAGTTCGGAATTTTTGGAGATGGAAAAGAGGTCGCGCAACTAGCTTTAGCCAAAGCCTTTAAGCCGGGAGACTTCAGATCAGGGTACTACAGAGATCAGACCCTGGGCTTTAAGTTAGGTCTTGTTGACATAAAGTCATTCTTCGCTCAGTTATACGCCCACGCTGATGTCGCCGCAGATCCACATTCTGCCGGCCGACAAATGAACACCCACATGGCTTCCCGGCTTCTTGATGAGCAGGGAAACTGGCTCTCTCAAACAGATAAATATCTGACCAGTGCGGATGGTTCCTCCACAGCATCTCAGATGCCAAGATTGGTTGGACTGGCGCAAGCTTCCAAGCTTTACAGGGATATCAAAGAGCTCAGCCATATGACGGACTTTTCCATCGGTGGGAATGAGATAGCCTTTGGTACCATTGGGAATGGAGCTTGTGCAGAGGGGCACTTTTGGGAGACCGTTAATGCTGCCGGCGTACTTCAGGTCCCTATGGTGATTTCTATCTGGGATGACGGCTACGGGATTTCTGTACCTAATGAATACCAAATCACAAAGTCAAACCTCTCAGAAGTTCTTTCTGGCTTCCAGCGTGAAGAGGGTGGAACTGGATTAGAGATTTTCAGTGTAGATGGAAGTGATTATGTGAAGCTCTGTGAGGTCTACCAATACGCCAGCGAGTTAGCCAGAAAAGAACATGTTCCTTGTATAGTACATGTACATGGACTCACCCAACCTCAGGGACACTCCACCTCTGGTAGCCACGAAAGGTATAAAACAGAAGAAAGACTCTCCTGGGAAAAGGAAAATGACTGTCTTAAGGTCATGCGTAGCTGGATCATTAGTGAGGGTTATGCCACAGAGGAGGAGATTTTAAAGTGGGAAGACGAAGACAAAAAATATGTACGTAAGCTCAAGGTAGAAACCTGGAAAGCTTACCAAAAACCGATACAAGAAGAGTTCAATATCTGTATGAGCCTCATTGAGGCCTTAAAAGCAGAGTCTGTACATGGGCCCGCTCTTCAGAAAATTATTGATCAGGCTAAAAGAAGCGGAGAGGTTAACAGGAGAGAGTATATGGAAGCTGCTTATAAAGCATTGCTGACGACTCGCTCTGAATCTCATCTGCCTGCTGCCAGAAAACTAAAGAACTGGCGCCAACGGCAGCACGTGAAGATGGAAGGGGTGTACGACAGCCTCCTGATGAATGACACCCATGAGTCACCCCAACTCCTGGATACGGTTAAACCTACTTACGAAGACAGCAAATCTGCCATTAACGGCTTTGAAATCATCAACGCCTATTTTGACCACGCCTTTGAAAAAGACGCCAGACTGGTAGCCTTTGGAGAAGATATGGGCCATTTGGGGGATGTAAACCAGGGCTTTGCAGGCTTACAGAAAAAGTATGGGCTGGAAAGGATATTTGATACTGGCATCAGGGAGCAAACCATAGTAGGTCAGGCAATAGGGTTGGCATTAAGAGGCCTAAGACCTATTGCAGAAATTCAGTATCTGGATTATCTGATTTATGCGGTGCAAACACTCTCGGATGACCTCGCTACCCTCTCCTACCGTACAGCAGGAGGCCAAAAAGCCCCTGTTATCATCAGAAGTAGAGGCCACCGCTTAGAAGGAATCTGGCATGCAGGATCACCTTTGGGTATGATCATTAACTCCCTACGTGGGATGCATGTATGTGTACCACGTAATATGACGCAGGCCATAGGCATGTACGAAACCCTGATTAAAGGTGATGAGCCTGGCCTGGTGATAGAAGTATTGAATGCTTACAGGCAGAAAGAAGTACTTCCCACAAATCTGGGAGAGTTTAGAGTAGCTTTAGGAGAGCCTGAAATACTCAGAGAAGGAAAGGATATTACCATAATTACCTATGGTGCTTGTATCCCTATTGCTATGAAAGCCGCTTCTCAACTTGAGCAGGTAGGCATAGACCTGGAAATCATAGATGTCCAGACGCTCCTGCCATTTGACGTCCATCATAGCATAGTAGAGTCTCTGAAAAAGACCAATAGAATCATCTTTATGGATGAGGATGTTCCTGGTGGGGCCTCTGCCTACATGATGCAGCAGGTGTTAGAAGAGCAAGGAGGATATCAGTACCTGGACTCCTCTCCTCATACCTTAACAGCCAAAGATCACCGATGTGCCTACGGAACGGATGGAGACTACTGGTCTAAGCCACAGGTAGAGCATGTATATGAACTAGCCTATAGCATTATGAATGAGGCTGACCCAATCGAATACCCCACTTTTCTTTAAGGAAGTGAGTAAGGATGGTTACCTAACCTAATGAAAAAAGCGCTGGAAATTTCCAGCGCTTTTCTTGTTTTTATGTATTGATCAGGAAATACTAAGCTTCCTTCTCTTTTTCTACCATTTTCTGGAAATCAGTCAATTTGATCTTCTTTTCCTTAGGCTCAAAAGTCTTAAGGAAATAATCCACCTGTCTTTCCTGTCTCAGTCTACCGAACTGCATCTCCATCAACTCCTGGTTTTGCATGAAATACTGGAAGTACTGTTCCGCTAATTCTGCGTTTTCCTCTCCGTCCTTGGTACTATATTCGTTAGACAATTTTCTAATTTCACCCTCAAGGTCTTCTCTATCTACCGCTATCTCAGGATTCGCTTCCTCCAGTTTCCCTAGG
>JBCBKZ010000560.1:0-4186 GCA_038520955.1 Bacteroidota bacterium
CATAGCGCGCGACATCATAATAGGCATCTGCAATAGACCATAAGTAAGTGGCCTTTTTCTCATCATCTGATACCAGTTCTACAGCCTTCTCATAGTTCTCTATGCTTTCATCTATTTTCCCTTGCCTCCTAAAAATACGGGCTTGTAGCATGATGGCTTTGAAGTAATCTTCATCCAGGGTCAGTACCTTATCAAGGAAAGAAAGGCTAGTGGTGTACTCATCATTCAGATAGTAGCTGATGGCTACTTTGTAATAGTATTCAGGATCATCCTGTGGGTAATGCTGCTTGATCCAGTCTGTATAAGGTTGGAAGGCTACTTTGTCCCAGGCCCTCTTGGCTTTCACGCTATCTCCTAAATGGAAGTATACTACGCCTAGCCCATAGTGGTAAGGAGCCTGCTTTCTTTGGGACATGTTTTTCACACGTTCCGTCATTAGCACTCGCTGATAATACTCTTCTGCCTTCTCCCACTCGCTTTCTACCCGATAAATCTCCGCTATTTTAAACAGTAGCTCTGGATTTTCAGGATCTACCTTTTCTATGCCTGTTAGCTCTTTCAGGGCTTCTTTATAGCTTTTCTCCTTCATGAGAATGTTCACATACAGAAGCTGATAGGAAACTTTTCGCATGGTATCCTGCTCATGCTCTACTGCTTGCTGGTAGTAGAATCCGGCATTCTCCAAATCTCCCTCCTTCATAAAAGAACGTGCTAGCCATACTCTGGCAGGAACATGTTCCGGGGCAAATCTAATGGCAGCTTTGAAGGAGCTTTTAGCTGCCTCATATTTCTCCAGTCTAAATTCACACTTCCCTCTTTGGAGAAAAAATACATGCTCAGTAGAATCCTTTTCTATGGCCTGATTATAGTGCGAAATAGCTTCCTCATATTTTCTGGACTTCCTCAAGCGTTCAGCTTCCTGAAAATCTTTATCACCAGGATCCACCATAGCCAGTAGACCGGTATTTACTCCCGCCAGGAAATGAAACATGCAAAGCCACAGAAGAATTCGCCACATGAGAAGGACTTTTTTATAAATAACAAGTAATCGACAAATGAAAGTATTTTGAGAATCGAAAAGAACGGATGTGGACTGATTGGTATAAATAGCAACCTTAACCTGACTTGAGAAATAATAATAAGGTTGTCTGATTAGAAGTTGACGGCTAACTTGCGACTCAAAATTAACGAATTCTCCACAGAATGAACTTTATTCAAGAGCTAAACTGGCGTGGACACTTACATGACGCTATCCCTGGTACTGAGGAATATCTGAACGCAAATCCTACCAGAGGATACATAGGATTTGACCCCACGGCAGACTCACTCCATATAGGGAACCTTGCCAGCATTATGATGCTGAAATTTTTTCAGGAATGCGGTCATACGCCTGTGGCCCTTGTGGGTGGTGCTACCGGTATGGTAGGAGACCCTTCCGGAAAAAGCGAAGAGCGCAACCTCCTTTCTGAAGAAGTTCTCAGGCACAATGTGGAAAGTATCAGAAAGCAGTTGGAGCAGTTTCTGGACTTTGATCCCAAGCTGTCTAATACCGCTATGATGGTCAATAACTATGACTGGTTTAAGGACATAGGATTCCTGAATTTCCTGAGAGATGTAGGGAAATATGTAACCGTCAATTACATGATGGCCAAGGAGTCTGTGAAGAAAAGAATAGAAGGAGACACCGGGATTTCTTACACGGAGTTTGCCTACCAACTCCTGCAGGGATACGACTTCCTACACATGTATGAACACATGGATGTACGTATGCAGATGGGAGGCTCAGACCAGTGGGGTAACCTGACTACAGGTACTTACCTCATAGGAAAGAAATTCGGGAAAGAGGCCAAAGCGTTCGCAGCTACCTGTCCGCTGGTTACTACGGCTGACGGGAAAAAGTTTGGGAAGTCAGAAGCCGGAAATAAGATGTGGCTGGATGGAGAAAAGACCTCCCCATACGAATTCTTCCAGTACCTAAGACAAAGCTCTGACGCAGATGCAGCCAAATTCATCAAGGTATTCAGTACCAAAGGGCGGGAGGAACTGACTAGTATCATAGAAGAGCATATGAAGGATCCCGGTAGAGGCGCCCTTCAAATAGCCCTGGCGAAAGAAGTAACTGAACGAGTACACGGAAGGGATGCTTTGGAGAATGCGCTAATTCTGACAGAATTCTTATTCAGCAGAAACACCACCAAAGAGTCCCTCAGTAAGTTGAGCCCTTCTCAGTGGCAGGAAGTGGTGAAGGTATCTGACACCAAGCAGATCGCAAAAGGAGAGCTGGAGAACGGGATAAACATCATAGACTTATTGGTACAGTTGGAGATAGTCAAGTCTAAGGGAGAAGCCAGAAGAGCGATAGAAAAGGACAAATCCATACGTGTGAACGCGGATAAGTGGGAAGACATCTCAGGTACCATTAACATGGATCATTCGTTTCATAATAAATACATGCAGCTCCAAAAGGGCAAAAAGCAGAAGTTTATTGTGGAGCTGTTGTAACCGAAATAGTGTAGAGACACGATAGAGTAGCTTGGGGTTTAAACCCCAAGCTAGTAAGATGCGAGGAGGCGTTAGGATTGTTGGGTAAGCGGCCATATGCTTTTGAGATCCCGGCCGACCCTACCAGCAATCCCCTACAATCCCACCGGGATGATATAGGTGTTTTGAAGATTTTGAAACCTGATGTATGCAGGGAAAGAAACTCATTCTACTTGCTGTTGGATTCATTTGGCTGGCTTCCACCCAGGCACAGGATCTGTACATATCCAAATATGTAGGGACGGGACATGTAAGCGACAGGCAGCACTACCTGGAGATCTTCAATGAATCTCCCCAATACCATAGGGATATTTCTGGTTTTCTCCTGCTCACACGTAATTATGCCCTCAAACTTCCTCTCAATACCAACATAGGCCCCATGCAGGCCATCAGGGTAGGCTACGCCCAGTCGGGAGAAAAACTGGACGTGGTGCTTCATACAGAACAGAAATTCTTTCTGAAGCGTGAGTCAGATCCTAATGAAGAAGGAGACTTCGCTTTGTTGATCAACAAAGATTGGGAAGAAGTGGACGGCTTTTATTTTTCTCCTGAAACGGAAGCTGCTTTCCTGGAAGAGGAGGTAGAACTGGCAGAGTGGGAAAGCCCGGAAAGCCCCTTACCCATTCCTGGCAGGGCAGATGATGTCTGGAATTACCTGAGAATTTCCCCAGATCCCACGTTCGCCTTTGTACGGATCAGTGATAAGTGGAAGATCAATTCCCGTAAGAATAGTGCTAACCTACTTCCAGCTACCAAATACAATTCCTTGAAAGCCACTTTTGAGGAAGATCAAATTCTACTGAGCTGGAAGACCTTATATGAGAATGACTGCTATCAGCATGAAATAGAGCGTAGCCAGGACGGCACTAATTTCCGCGTGATCAACTCTGTTCCTGCCTTTGTCAACTCTGAAGACCTACAGTCCTATAATTTTCAGGATGTATCCGTGAATGCGGGAGAAACCTACTTCTACCGCCTGAGCAATACAGATAAGTTCGGTACACGTATTTATTCAGAGCCTGTACGAGTGATAGCGAGTAGTGAGTTGAGTAGGCTGAGCATAGACCTGGTATCGTTGAGTCAGTTTGATGGGAAGTCCCTGGATGTGCGCTTTAATGCAGCTCAGGACCAGGAAGTGAGAATCAAAATACTAGACGAAGAGTTCCGCGAAATAGACGTGTTGTATTACGGATTGGTGAGAGCTGATAAGCAACACCTGATCAAGTATCAGGACCCCCTCCCCTTTGGGAAGTACTACCTGATAGCAGATACGCCTCTGGACAGGTCTTTCATAGAGTTTATCATAGGGAAGAATAGAGAGATAATAATTCAGGAATAAGTTTCAGAAATACGAGAATTTCTCTACTTTTGCCTCCCGTATTTTTACGAAAGCATTGTATTTGATCCAGAGAGTTGCCGGAGCGGTCGAACGGGCACGCCTGGAAAGCGTGTGTGCCTTATGGGTACCGAGGGTTCGAATCCCTCACTCTCTGCAAAATCACTTACTCCCCGAACCTAAGTTCGGGGATTTTTTATGGGGGTAAGTCTGGAGGAAGAGATTTTTGATCTATTTGGAGAGGTTAACAGGATTTATCATTCATCAAAACGATAAACCCTTGAAGAGAAAAATTCTCTTACATCTAAA
>JBCBKZ010000561.1:0-4176 GCA_038520955.1 Bacteroidota bacterium
GGATAAATGAGCTGATCAGATATGAGTGAGTTAATTTGTTCATACGACTCGTGTTGGTAAAATAGTTAATCGTTTTCTAGTGGAAGCACCTGTTTGTGCTATGAAGATCAAATATTCACCCACCCCAATTCTATTTCAAAATAGAAACCTTTTCACTCTTACATATATTCTCAATACGTAAGTTTATAAGAAAAAACTTATCAAAAAGTGCAGGAGTCAGTAATTCATGGAAATACTGCTTATTCAGGGTCTTGTAAAGTCTGCTGAGGAATTAGGTGAGTTTACTGCTGAATCTTTCATCTGTTAATAATATTCATCTAGGTACTTTTTCAACATAGGGATTGGCCTGATATTCCCACCTCAAACAGGCAAGCCTTTTAACCTATGGGAAAGTATTTCCTGCACATATCATTTAGTGTAGCTTTCTTATTTGCTACAGAGTTATTCAGCCAAAATACTGGTCTGGGCACCTTTGATCCTACCCATACCCTTCACGTAGTACCCAGTACAGGTCCAGCAGTTAAAGATCCGATTAGAATAGACAGTCTTCAGTTATTCAAACTTGAATCAGATACTACCCTTCTGGCTGTGGACCCTGTATTAGGTGTGATCAGGTATATGCCCCTTAGTATGCTTAAGGGGGGCTCTGAGAACTGGGTGTATGATGATACGGAAAGCTACATTATCCAGAAAAGAGCTCTGGTTAAGGGAAGTATACTCGTATTTACGGATGAAGGGAGAATAGGCATAGGAAGTACAGACCCTAGCCATCCTCTCCATATAGTGTCTGAAAATGCTCCCATGAGATTGGAAGGCTTACAGGAATCCTACGAGAAAACCCAAAAGGTAATTGTAGCCAATGAAGAAGGGGTACTGTTTGCAGTTCCCCAGGATAGTTTAGGGCTGGGTAAAGAGGAAGAGACTTTATGGACAACTACTGATCTTAAGGACCAGGAAGGAATGTATGCTACGGAAGCTGCTGAACAAGGAGATACCGTCATGATTTCATCTGACGGAAGGCTACGTTTGGGAAGCATGGCATTCACCGAAGTGTCTAAAGGCATACACTTACTTCCCACTTATTCTGATCAATTCCCTAATGGTGGAAGTCCCTCTTCTGAAATAGCGGTAGAATATAAGGATAAGCTTTCCGGAAGCATGCTGAAAGCAGATGGAGGGATAGAACTATACCGATCCGAAGAGGCCATTAACTCGGTGGTAAATGGGTACATAGATTTTCATCGTCAGCGGGAAGCAGACTATGACATCAGGCTTCAGGCAGATGTTACCCACCAGCTAAGCCTGTTAAAAGCATCGCTAGATCAGAGCCTGTATATCCATGATAAGCTAAATCCAAAAGAGTCCTATATAGGCGGAAATTTTTTACTGGAAACCCAAAACCTAAGTGATAGCATCACCTACTTAGCTGGTATCCAGGCACTCAGTCTTAGAGATGGAGGTGGAACTACCCAATACCTTGAAGGAGGAAATCTTCAGGCTAAAGAAGAATCCAATCACCAAGGATCGATAACCTACTTTAGGGGGTTACAGGCCGGAATAGAAAAGAATGGCAGTGGTGAGAATACCCAAAGCGCAGAAGGGGTACATGCTTACATACGTGCAGGTAAAAGCGCTGAAGGAAGCCTCGCCAACCCTACTGCCTTGTACGCCAATGTAACCCTCCAAAGTGGGTCAAAAGTAGAAGTTAGCGGTGAGCTGAGTGGAGTGACCTCGCAGGTTGAAATCAACGCTGAAAATGGGAGCCCTGCCATTGACAACCTGATTGGGATCCAGAGCAAATTCACTTCTAACCAGGAGGAAGGAAGTCACCAGGCTGTAGAGAATGCTGAATTGCTGCGACTGGAACATAATGAAAATTTCGCCACCCAGAATTCCCTTTACGGTCTAAGGATTATGGACGTGAATGGAAGTGCCATAAACAACTACTCCATTTACACAGATGAAGGAAAGGTGAGATTGGGAGATGTAATCCAACAAGGAAACAGCTATGCTGAAGATAACCTGGCCGTTTCCTTTGGGCTGGGAGACTCAGTATTAGGTGATAGGTCTATGGCCATAGGGCTAGGAAACTTCATAGGTGCAGAAGCCAGTGAAAGCTTCATCTCTGGGAAGGAGAATACTATTTCTTCTGAGGCAGGGACCTCAAACATCATTATGGGAGAAAACAATACCATAGTAGGTGGGAATATGAGTTTTGCCGGAGGCTGGCAATCCTATCTAAGTGGAGATAGGTCATTCTCTTTCGGTGCTAATGATACCCTCATCGGGAATAGTAGTGTAAACTTCGGGATAGACAATGTCATTAAAGGCAACCATGCTGCTGCTATAGGTTCTGATAATTACGTTACAGATGAAGGCATAGCCCTGGGGCAAGGAAATGCAGTAACTGCAGCTGAAGGTGCATTCTCCACAGGCTTTCAAAATGAAGTAAATACGCCCGCCAGTTTTGCTGCAGGAAAGGAAAACAAAGTAGGGGGTGAGTCATGGAATACCGCCTTTGGGTACCAAAACAGCATAGGAGGAAGCTACACTCGCGCTTCTGTGGTGAGTGGGTATGAAAACTATGTTTCTTCTAGTTACAGCCTGGTAGTGGGAAATCAGGATACTGTATCAGGAGAAGGATCAGCCGTATTTGGGAAACATAATATCGTAGATGGAACTACCAGCCTGGTAGCAGGAACTAATAATTTTCTGAATGGAACGGGAAGCACTTCCAGCAATTTACTGGTAGGTACCGATAATGAGCTAGGAGACGGAGTAGCCGCCGTTTGGGAATCAGTCATCCTCGGAAAGTCCAATAAACTGATAGGATCCAGAAGCTTCATCTTTGGAGAAGGAAACAATATGCAGTCAGATTATGGCATTACCCTGGGGCTTAGAAATACCGTAAGCGGTTCCAGAGGCATGGCCCTGGGCACTGAAGTTACCGCTAATGCAGATGAACTGGTGCTGGGATTTAGAAATGGCCTTTTCCTGAAGAATGGAAATACCAACGTAGCCAAGGCGCCTGCGGGGTATGCTGGTCTCATAACTCTCGCAGACGAACTCTTCGCCATAGATGGTAAAGGGAATAAAACACTCATCTCCCCTCACAACTTCTCCCTTATCCCCCAGGGTCCCAGTGAAGAACTTGCTTGGGCCTATTTCTCCCGGAAAAATGGAAAAGCCATAAATGTAGATATGACCAGAGTAATAAGATTAGTAGAACAGCTGAGTGGAGAAACCCTCATTTTTCAAACTGAGAATGACACGCCTACACAGAAAGCTGTTTCTAAAACCCGAGTTGAAAAAGAGATTGAGTCCTTAAAAGCCGAGAATCAGGAACTCAAGTCTCAACTGAAGAATGTCTCTGAGATGCTGATTCAGCTTCAGCAGCAGGTCAATGAGCTTCAAAATCCCTAAAAGGTCTGGGAAGGATTATGATTTCCAATCCCAAAGCACAATGATCCATTCCTCTGGTTTGGGATCAGTAACCTGATAGGTGTGAACGACTTTAAAACCCACCTTTTCGTGTGCCCTGACAGACCTGGGGTTTCTGGCGGAAATCTCGGTAATCAGGTATGGAAACTTCTCTCTGTACACCTTTTGATAGTGTTTATACATCTTTCCCAATAGTCCCTGCCCTCTGTAGCCTTTGGCTATACACACCTGACCAGAAATAATGTAATTTACTGACTTCAGTTCTCCTTCCCCATATTGTATACCATCTATCTCATCAAACATGGGAATAAGAATGGGAAATACCTCTCTGAAAGTCTTGGTCATCCCCAGACAGTAGCCTATCACCTCATCCCCATCCTTGGCAATGATGCTAGCGGCCTCTGCGTTCATTTTCGTCAGAATCTCCATGCTATGTTCGAGGGTAACGAATCCCTCTTGCTGGAGTTCCTCCTGACTGATATTCTTGGGAAGATTTTTTTGCTGAAGGCTAAGTATCCCTTCTAGTTCCTGTACTGAATCGGCGAGTTTTACTTCTAGCATTCCGGATAAATTAAGGTCCGAAACGAAAATACTAAATTCTTCTACAGCTCAATCTCCCTTCCAGGGTACCTAGGGCTCATTTCGGTAAGCCAATGAGATAGTCAACCCTACTCCACCTTGTTAAAGCGCTTTTTCAGCTCTAGTTCTGTTTGAATAATGGGAAGAAGAATGAGT
>JBCBKZ010000562.1:0-4174 GCA_038520955.1 Bacteroidota bacterium
CACGGTTCTCCCATTAATAGAAGCGACAGCTTTTAAGGGATAAGCTTCCGTTTCATAATCATAGTACAAATACAGTTCACCCCCCGCATACTGAAATTCAAAAGGGAAGTAACGATCAATGGATTCTCTATAACTTGACGCGGGATTTATACCCGTATGTCCGCAGTTATAACTGGCAGTAAGAGATGCTAAAAGATGATAAAACTCAAAGGCTGTCTTGGGCTCGCTCAGCTGCTCAGAAATAGATGCTATCTGTTGGTCGATGTCCTCCTTAGAGGTATACCAGTAAAGGGAGGGATGTAGCTCATAAAATACATCCAGGTACTGTTGGAAATCTTCCTGAAGCTGGGTGGGACTAAAGGTATCTGTATAAAAGTTTTGTTGGGCGGACAGGTTAGAGGAACATAACAGTAGCCCACCCAATAGGATGTGGGTGAAATTTCTCATAGTGTTAGCGCTTTAATAGATAAAGCAGGTGATCAAATTTGAGTGTCCCAGAGAAAATAAACTCCTTTAAATAGGACGGACCCTAAGGTTCCCGAAGGGTTGAATTGTTCCATTTAGTTTTGTCGTTTCGAGAGCCTTAACGACCTTATTAGGGACGCTTTTTCTTGATGACTTACTAAAACATAGCATAATTAGCTAATAGAGAGGCCTTGGGGGGAAAGAGTTGCAGATTTTTTACCTAGATAGAAGAAAGTTTTTCTTCCCAATTATCGGACTAAGTTGAATATGTTCCCATAATCAGAGAATTCTCCTATATTGGAAGAACACCCAATTCAACCACATGAAAAAGTTATGTTTCCTCCTGATCGCAGGTGTATTCTTCATTTCCTCCTGCGTACCTGTTTCTGAATCCACTTTTACTTTTACGTTTCCCGGAGAATCCGAACAGGCCTTTGATGGACGTTTACTCCTCCTCATTTCTACTAATGATGATGCGGAACCCCGTTTCCAGATCAGAGCAGACCCAAAGACGCAGCAGGTCTATGGGATGAATGTGAATGGCTGGAAGAGCGGAGAGTCTGTAACTATGGATACCAAGTCCTTCGGTTATCCGCTGGCTTCTTTGGCAGAATTACCTGAGGGAGAATATTACGTTCAGGCACTCCTACATAAGTATGAGACATTTAATAGAGCAGATGGGTATACAGTCAAGCTGCCAATGGATAGGGGAGAAGGGCAGCAGTGGAACAGAGCGCCTGGAAACTTGTACAGTACCCCTAAAAAAGTTTGGATACTGGAAGGCGGAAACATAGAAATAGAGCTGGATCAGGAGATCTCTCCTATCGCTCCTCCAGAGGATTCTAAGTATATCAAGCACGTCAAAATTAAAAGTGATCTTCTCAGTGAATTTTGGGGGAGAGATATGTACCTAGGGGCACATATCCTTCTGCCTGAGGGCTTTGATGAGCATCCTAATGTCAAGTATCCGCTAGCCATCATGCACGGGCACTTCCCGTATGATTTTGGCGGATGGAGAACAGAACCGGCTGACACCTCGGTGCCCTGCGACTTCTCAGAAAGATTTGGGCTGGATTGCTATAACCATATTCAGGAGCAGGAAGCCTATGATTTCTATAAGCTTTGGACGGGCCCTAACTTCCCACGGGTGCTGGCCATCAAAATCCAGCATGCCAACCCTTATTACGATGATTCATATGCGGTCAATTCTGAAAACCTGGGTCCCTACGGTGATGCCATTATGCAGGAGCTGGTTCCCTACATAGAAGAAAAGTTCAGAGGCATAGGAGAAGGCTGGTCCAGATTTACCTATGGGGGATCAACCGGAGGCTGGGAAGCCTTAGCTGTACAGGTGAAGTATCCTGATGAGTTCAGTGCCTGCTATGCAGCCTGCCCAGATCCCATAGATTTCAGAGAATATGTAACTGTCAATATATATGAGGATGAGAATGCCTATAGAGAAAGCGGAGACTTTAGGGACATCATGAGACCTGAGAGAAGAGATTCTCTAGGGCATATATCTGTCTTCATGGAAGATGCCAACCATATGGAACTGGCTTTGGGGGACAATAGTAGATCTGGAGGGCAGTATGATATTTGGGAAGCGGTATACAGTCCGGTAGGAAAGAATGGCTACCCTAAGCCCATTTGGAATAAGTTTAGCGGAAAGATAGATACTACTGTAGCAGCGTACTGGAAGGAGAACTATGACCTGGCCTATATTATGGAAAGAGACTGGGAAGAGCTGGGTCCTAAGCTGCAAAAGAAAGTCCATATCTACTGTGGAGATATGGACAATTATTACTTAAACAATGCCGTGTATTTGGCTGAAGCCTTTCTTGAGAATACTGCTAACCCCTATTATGATGGGGAAGTAGACTATGGGGATAGAGACGAGCATTGCTGGAATGGAGACCATGACCAGCCTAATGCTATATCACGTCTTCGGTACCATAGGATGTTTATTCCCAAGTGGGCTGAAGAGATCAAGTCTATTGCTCCCAGAGGGAAAGACTTGAGCAGTTGGAGGTATTAAGCCTCCCCTGCTTCCCTGGCCTTACGGGCATCAATGAAGCTCTTAACAAAGAAGACCATAGCCATCAAGGTAGATAGCATCATGACCGCTACTCTGGCAATGGCCATGCTGTCACCTCTACCCATGGCACCTCTTAGCGGCATGACTAGCCCTAAAAGGATCAGTAAAGTCAATAGTACTGCCACGTGGGCAATGACTTTGTTTTCTTTCTTGACGCCTGGGTTCATAGCCAGAATCAGTACACCAAATACAACAGGAATCAGTGCAGTTGGAGAAGGTGTTTCTGAACCGAAATAGCCCCAGGCTCCCAGTACTACCAGAATGATTCCGTTAATTAAGCTTGCTATATGTGCTTTCATAAGATGTAAATTTTGTAACGAATCTATGCACTAACCACCTTTCTACCTAATTTGTTGTAGAATCATCTTATCCATTCACACTAACATCAACACATTCATGATCCGGAGACATTTCTTTCAAAAAATGGGAATAGGGGCTGGAATAGCCTTAAGTGGAACTTTTTCTTCCCTTTCTGCTGCTACGCCTACGGAGGAAATTATTCTCCCTAAAGCTTTGAAAAAAGGAGATACCCTGGGTATTATTTCTCCTTCCTCAGCAGTTTCAAGAGGTTCTCTTGAACGTTCGTTAAAAAACATGCAGGAGGCCGGATTTAAGGTAAAGTACACGGATAACATACGTGTGAAGAAGGGCTTCCTGGCCGGGACTGATCAGCAAAGGCTGGATGATCTGCATGCCATGTTTCGTGATCCGGAAGTGGATGGGGTTTACTGTATCAGAGGAGGCTATGGAGCCGGGAGGTTACTAAATGACATAGACTATGAACTGATCCGCAACAACCCCAAGTTCTTTATGGGTTACAGCGATATCACAGCTCTACTATTTGCTATTTATCAGCAAGCTGGACTTGTATGTTTTCACGGTCCTAATGTAGATTCCACCAGAACGCCTTTCTCAGAGTCCCAGTTTAACCGACTCATCATAGATAGAGAAAAGGGCTATGACCTCAGAACTGATAATGAACTTTTAAGTGAGGACAGTCTGAACCTAGCCGAGACCATTACTTCCGGAAAAACCAGAGGAAAACTCATTGGAGGGAATCTGACCTTAATCTCTACCCTTATGGGTACGCCCCATGAACCTGATTTTACAGATGGAATTGTACTGATAGAAGACATAGGAGAATCTCCTTACCGCATAGATAGAATGCTTACCCAATTGATCCTTGCAGACAAGTTTAAAGACGCTAAGGGGATAGCTCTAGGAATGTTCAATGACTGTGAGGTAAAAGAAGATGATCCGGATTATCCGGATTCTTTGTCCCTCATTGAAGTGCTTAGAGAACGCTTGGGGGATCTGGGTATCCCTGTGGTTTGGAACCTGCCATATGGTCATGTAGCAGATAATGCCGCCATCCCCATAGGGGTAGAAGCAGAGCTGGATGCAGATGATAAATCGCTGAAACTTTTAGGGGCAGCGTTTTCGTAAACTAATATTGGTTCAAAAACCTTAAAATAGAATGGGGCAAACCATATTAGCCATTCCCGGGAAAAAGAATTAGATTAAGTAAAACAGCTATATGACTATTGTTATAAAAAAGGGGAGTAGTCCTATTGGGTATTTTCTTTAATTTTTCAGAAATCTCTTTAGGACTAC
>JBCBKZ010000563.1:0-4162 GCA_038520955.1 Bacteroidota bacterium
TACCAATTTCTTAGGCTTGATAGGGGTAACGATTACCTTATCCACATCCAATTTTTGATACTTGGGGACTTCCTTAAAATGGGGATTAGTGGTAAGTAGGATGATGGGGAGCTTTTGTAGCTTTTTATGCTTGCGGACCTTATGGCAAAACTTCTCTAGTTTTTCCCACTTCTTTTTATGACCAAGTATGACAAAGACAGGACGCTCTTTTTTCGCGATCTTATATCCTTCCTTAGATTTCTTGGTAGCGAAAACGGTATATCCTTCTTTCTTGAAGATATAGGTAAGTAAATCCCGAAGGTCTTTATCATGTTCTATTATGAGAACGGAACCCGTAGCCATGAATCTTTACAGTTTGGCTCAAAGAAAATTTTTTTTTTAGATATTACCAAATTGTTACCTAAACATTTCCTTATCTTAAATAGATATTGAATCTGAGGAACATTTAGCAGAGAAATTTCAGCATAAGGAAAGGTAACAGAGTCAGATTTGTTCTTATCTCTAAGAAGAAACCTGACTCTGTAGAAGAGAAGTTACTCTGGTCTGAATGCAGGATTGTTTACAAACTCTGGATCACTTAAGGCTTTCATGAAAGCTACCAGGTCTGCCTTTTCTTGTTCTGAGAATACAATGTTATCCAGCAGGACAGACTGGTTTCTGTGGCCATTTCCGCCTTTAGCATAATGCTCCACCACTTCTTCAAGTGTACGCATGCTTCCATCATGCATGTATGGAGCGGTGTACTCAATATTTCTCAGGGTAGGGACTTTAAATTTGCCTTCATCATTATCCCTTCCAGTGACGCCCTTTCTTCCTTCATCTCTGTATTCTTCGTACAGCCCATTATTCTGGAAAGAAAAGTCTGTAAAGAAAGGTTCTGTATGACAGTGGAAGCATTCTCCTCTTTCATGATTGAAGAATAACTCCATTCCTCTTTTTTCTGCGTCTGTCAAAGCACTTTCATCTCCCTGCACAAATTTATCATAAGGAGAATTTGCACTTATTAGGGTACGCTCATATGAGGCTATGGCTTTCACCAACCTATCAGTCGTAGGAGGCCCATCAAATACTTTTTGGAACTCTTGCGGATAAGTGGGATGATTCTCGAGTTTCTGGATCACATCTGCCAGATCCGACGCCATTTCCAGCTGGTTAATGATGGGATTGATGGCCTGTTCTTCCAGACTGGGGTTAGAACCATCCCAAAAGAAACTATTGGAATAGGCCAGATTAATGACTGCGGGAGAATTACGTTCTCCGGTAGCTCCTTCTACGCCTCTACTTACACGAGAAAAGTCCGTGAAAGCGAAATCAGGGTTGTGGCAGGAGGCACAGGAAACAGTATTATCCTTGGATAGGATAGGATCAAAGAAAAGCTGTTTCCCTAATTCAACTTTGTCCACCGTAAGGGGATTGTCTGCTGGAATAGGAAGATCCGGAAAGTGATCAGGGATATTGATCTCATACCTTTCTGCCATTTCCGGACTCTCATTATCACATCCGAAGTTTCCCAGCATGAGGGCCACAACACAGATAAAGGGGATCAAGTACTTTATGGGTTTCATAGAAAATTTAGCTACTAAAATGGGAGTTTAAATAAGGCTCCGTTAACCAGATTATCAGTAATTCTGACAGAAAGATCATATTGCTCACCAGGAACACTATGTGTGAAATTCTCTACTGCCATGTCTATGGTGTCTTTAGCATTGTAGAAGAATCTGTTGATGTCCATCTCAATGATAAACTGTAGCTCTCTTCCTGATTCAATGGTGAAAGCATCCTGGCTGCGAAGATAGGATACTTCCCTGTAAATCTGATTAGGAGAATTTACAGAGTCTCTTCCAGTATGGTAGACCAGTCTTCTACCTAAGTCTGCGCCTGATTTTTCTAAACTGGAATCAATTCTTCCTTCCAGAGAAATAAACTTATATCCTGTTCTCCATGACCAATACATGGAGGTATTCACACTTAGCGGATGATCAGTGCTGTAATCTGCAGGATTGGTATTCATGCCTTCCGGCACGCCTATCCCAAAGATCACCCCTGCATACTTCCCTGCCGGAACACCCTCAAAAATAGAGAAGGTTCCTGTGCCGTGATTCACGCCTCTAGTGACTGTTTCTCTCGCTAGGTCAAAAAGCTCTACATCCGCAAGGGGATATTCCTCTCCATTTTCTTTTACCAGCCTGATGTTGGAGATATACATCTTGAATTCATCAAACTGGTAAGTCCTCCCCTGTATGTTTTGGTAAGGCCTTCCAGCAATGAAATCTTGCCCTCCTACAGTAGGCCTGAGGTTAAGTTCAAAGGCTCCTGCATCAGTAGGATTCTCTCCTCTATCACACGCACTGAACATAAATGCTCCTCATAACAAGAGCATCAATCCCATAAATATATAAAATCTCATATCTTTTATAATACGTTTGTCTTATACATACAATTGTCTGTTTCCACTCCCTATGGATAAGGAAGGAAATCAGGATTTTGAATAAAACTGCTATCTGTTAGACTATTAAGAAAAGCGAGCAGCTCACCTTTCTCACTATTGGATAGGGATAAAGGTTTTATGAAGGGATGCTGATTAGGGTGTCCTACTCCTCCCTGATCGTAATGCTCTATTACCTCTTCCAGGCTCTCCATACGTCCATCATGCATATATGGGGCAGTCAAGGCTACATTCCTAAGAGTAGGAACCTTGAACTTACCTATGTCTTCCTCCTTCAGACTGACTCTGTATCTTCCTTTGTCAGCATATTCTTTCTCCAGTCCCACATTCTCAAAAGCGAAGTTGGTGAGATGAGGACCTGGGTGGCAGCTACCGCAATTTGTTCTTTCGCTGAAGAATAAATCCCTCCCTCTTTGGGCTTCAGCAGACATGGCATGTATGTTTTCCTTTCTCTCATAAAGATCATAGGGAGAATTGAAGCTGATCATGGTTCGCTCAAATGAGGCTAACGCCCTGGTCAGGACAAATAAATCCATGGATCTGCCATAAGCCTTTTCTGCTAACTCCTGATAGACGATATTATCCTTTAAGCGGATAGCCAGCTCTGCAGCATTGAACCCAAATTCATCATTGTTACAAATAGGTCCCAGTACCTGACGCTCCAAACTGGGGCTCCCGCCTTCAGTAAAGAAGTAAGGATGATAAGCTACATTGGTGAGGGTAGGGACATTTCTGAATCCTACCCTATCTTCTATCCCTATGGAGACGGTATTATGATCAGCCATACCTGCTCCCAATAAGTGGCAGCTTCCACAAGACATAGTAGAATCTAAGGACAGCATATTATCGTAGAAAAGGGCTCTTCCCAGAGCGACCCGACTTGCTGTCAATTGATTCTCTTCTGGGATGATGGGCTGTGGATAGCCTACAGGTATGGCAAGGCTCACCTCTTCCGGCCGTAAGAAGCCATTCTCTTCCTGAGGTTGACAACTTATCAGCAGAATAAGTAGGGGGAGCAGTATCCCCATGGACCAATATGTTTGCTTTTGTTGCATGAAAAGGGGAGGAGCATGAGTTTCATACTCCTCCTATCATTTTTAAGGCATAGGCATAAAGACGGAAGAAGAATTATCCGCAATGGTCTTCGCTATCTGAGGAAAGTCTCCCGTGTGAGAGATCAAATCAGTAGTAAGATCCAACCCTTCCAGGAATTTGGCATAGTTGATCATAACATTAACCATGTTTGTTTCACTGGCCACATTAAGATCTATGTTAAGAGAAACCCCTCTCAGGTTGCTATCCTTTCCTATGTGGTATTCGAAAGGTGCTTCAGGTGTACCATCCCCATTAGCATCTGCCAGTCCTTCCAGTTTGATAAACTGATATCCAGCATCCCAGTTCCAATGCATAGGTGGGTTTTTGGGCGCCAGCGGATGATCAGCCTCATAGGTAGTAGGGTCCAGGTGATTGGTAACAGAATCTACGCCTACATTAAATGCCAGACTGGACTTAGTTCCCTTGGAAACTTCCCCTGCATTATACATGTGAGAATCGCCTTTTACCAGTAGATACTTACCTGGCTCATCAGTGGTAGTACCATCACTTAACTGAACTCCGGAAACATAAAACTGAGCTACAGAGAATCTTATGTTTACCCCATTCACCTCATAGGTATTTCCATAAGCTAAATCTTGTCCATTTACAGTAGGGTGGAAA
>JBCBKZ010000564.1:0-4161 GCA_038520955.1 Bacteroidota bacterium
GCATAGAATTGTAATCAACGAGAATAAAATGAGCCAGTCCGAATTTCCGGACTGGCTCATTTTTGTATTAAGAACGATTCAATTTTGTCTCAAGGAAGTCCGCGAGTCAGATATGAAATCCCGCAGAAGGCGACGCAGTACTGGTAAAGCTTCTCTTAGAAATAAGTCGGCCACTGATATGTCTGTAAAGAGGTGCTCATCATATCCTCTTCTTCATTTTCCTTGTTGAAAACGAAGCAAAAAACAAGAACGAACAAACCAAGGCCTATCCACAGGCCGTCCTCCCCGCGTTCGTTCACCCCTTCACACAGGAGAATCATACTATCGAAAGAATCAAAGAAAATCTGAAGAGAGATGCCTTATACTAGGTAGGTAATTCTTACAAATTCAACTGATAAATGTTGAGGTAGTCAATTTCTATGGTAGAATTTGGTCCTACGGCAAATCCGAACCTATCTCTTTGGAAGTTCTCAAACCTACCTATATCAAAGTACTGCTCATTCACATAGAAGAAATAATCCTGTCCTATTTTTCGGATAGTGAGGGTATTGAATTCTCTGCTGTTAAGTCCCGCTATTTCTCTTACGGAAGCAGTGCCGGTCTCATTCATCCCTGTAAAGACGAAGTTGTCAGAAGTAAATCCGTAGAAGAAGTTATTCGTGGTAGTACTTCCTCCCCACTGTAGGGTAGCCGTTCTATCCCCTTCTGTTATTCTGATTCTGGTTTCTATTTCAAAGTCTCTGTCGGTATCCAGGTTGAAGTCATTAACGGTCAGGTAAGCGCCGTTATCGAAAGAGGAAAATGTGTACAGACCGTTCTGTATAACCAGTCTGCTACTCTGA
The DNA here is from genome assembly GCA_038520955.1 of Bacteroidota bacterium. Taxonomy (GTDB): domain Bacteria; phylum Bacteroidota; class Bacteroidia; order J057; family J057; genus JBCBKZ01. The sequence goes on from JBCBKZ010000564.1 coordinate 843, forward strand.
TTTGCACCTACACTCCAGTTATTGATGTTATTATTAAAGCTTTCTATGACCACTGGCACTCTCTGATTTGCTGTAACATCTGAGAAGCTTGGGGAGAGATTACTCCAGTCTGGACTGAGCTCACCCGGATTAAATAGCTCATCCAGGTAATAGTCTCTTTTAAACAGTGTCAGGCTCCCACCGTATACCTGTGCGCCATCAGAGCGCATGATGCTGGAATAATTCTCATTCGGAAGCCTGTCATCTCTATGCTGTCTTCTGTCCAGAATACAGTGTCCCAGCTCATGAAACATAAGAATTTCTCTACTCCAGGCATTGTTGCTCCAGTTGGCAGAGTTAGTATCTATACGTATGTGAGGAGGGTTATTTCCATTTGCGAAAGTACAGGTTCCGGCAGCATCTCCATTTTGCAAGTCCCCTTCAAAGGTTACAATCAGGTTATCAATATTCAGATCCAGGCCTCTTTTTTCACCCTCTTGAATAAAGTCATCTACGAACGGCTGAATAGAAGGAGGTACGTCATACCTGACTCCTGGGGTAGGATTATCATCTGAGCAGGCCTGAATACCAAAAATCAAAGGGATCAGTAGGAAAAGGCTGTTGAAACGTTTCATTGAAAAGAGATTGCCTGATTTAACTCCAAAGGTAAAAATACCGATGCTGCTGAACAATGTATTAACAATTATCCTGAGATTTTACCTACTTATAAGACGATAGGTTTCAGGAAGATGTTAGATAGTGTGTGAAATGTTGATACAGCCTATTGAGAATATTCTCTTCGGACTGATGACTCCATCCGCCTATGTGTGGAGAAGCTATGACCATAGGATGATTTAGTAAGGCGTCATACATGCCTACTTCCTCTTCTGTTAACTTCTCTTTCTTGAGAGGTTCATGCTCTAGCACATCCAAGGCTACCCCTCTTAGTTCTCCTGCTTTCAAGGCAGGTAGAAGAGATGATAGTTTGACTACGGGACCCCTGGCAAGGTTTAATAGCCAGATGGGTTTTTTGAGCTTTTCCAGAAAACCCTCATCCACCCAATGCCGGGTTTCCTCAGTGAGAGGTACGTGGAAAGTAATGACATCTGCTTCTGTCAGAAGCTGCTCCAACCCTACTTCCTGAACCTTTTCGTGAGCAAAGCCTGACTTATACTTATCATAGGCGAGTGTCTTACCTGCCAGGTGCTGGATGCGCCTCCCTACCGCTGAGCCTGTATGACCGTATCCGATGATGCCTACAGTAAGTGAAGAGAGTTCTGTTCCTCTATTAGGGCTCCTACTCCAAACAAACTGACTCACCTCTCTGTCTGCTTTGACTATGAAGTGTAGCAAGCTCAGCAACATCCCTATAGCTTGTTCTGCTACAGCATCTGCATTGGCTCCGGGAGTACTTCTAACCAGAATATTTTTCTCTGCCAGGTAATCCAGATCCAGGTGGTCTAGTCCTACACCTGCCCGTAAAATGAGCTTTAGGTTGGTGGCCATATCTATGGTTTTTTTGTCCATTTTAGGCTTGGACCTCAGAAAGAGGATCTCTGCTTCGGGTAAATGCTGGGCTAAGTCTGCCTGAGAGAAAGCAGGTAAGAAGAGAGTAGACGGATTAATCTCACGGATTTTATTGACGTAATCTTCCTGATAGTTTCCCAGGATGAGGGTTTTGGCTTCTTTCACAGTTAATTTATTTCTTTTGAAAGGTTCGGCTAAATAAATTTCTTGAATTCAGGCAAGTTTGTATTTATTGGTTGTAAATTACTGTTTTATTGCCATCAGTATATGCCTAATCCCTATCAACGAATCATCTCAAGCCTTTTGAGATGGGTATGTATACTCTTTATGTTTGGGTGTCCTTCTTGGGCATTAGGGCAAAAAGGTAAAAATAAAGCTGCTATGAATGAAGTACGAGCATGGATAGACAGTCTTTGCTCAGAAAACATGGCTGGGAGAGGGTATGTATATGATGGACATAAGAAGGCTGCTCATTTTCTGGAAAGAGAGTTTAATCGCATGGGGATGCTGCGAGCACCCGGACTAGAAGGCTACTTCCAACCCTTTGACATGAGTATTAACCTCGCAACGCTGGCTAAAATCTCCGTAGACGAGAAGAAACTGGAAATAGGGAGGAAGGCTATTCTTAATAGACTAAGCGGTTCAGGGGAGGGAGAATATGAGGTTGTAGACGAGGCGTACGGACTTTATCCAAGTAATGAAGTGAGGGGAAAGGTCGTGATTTTTCGGGATGGATGGCCGGAGCATTTACGAAAGGATAAACAGAAGCAAGCAGAATTTGGGGAAAGAAAGCAGGATCTTTATCGTGTTCTTTCCTATATGCAGTACCAGCCTGCGGGAGTCATCATCGTTAAAAATAAGCTTACGGCGGGTTTTGCCAAGCAGGCTCTGCCTTTCCCGGTGGTAGAGGTGCTGGCAGAAGCTCTACCTGAAAGGCCTGTTAAGGTGAAATGGGAGATTAAATCCACCGTTACAGAAGTCCAATCTCAAAATGTCCTAGGATACTATCCCGGTACTTCTCAGCCGGACTCTACTGTGATCATTTGTGCCCATTATGATCACCTGGGGCAGTTAGAAAATGCCATCTTTACCGGAGCCAATGACAATGCTTCTGGTGTAGCTATGTTACTGAAACTGGGAACCTACTTCGCAAAGAATCCTTTTAAGTACAGTTTGTTATTTATTGCTTTTGGAGGAGAAGAGGCTGGGCTTGCGGGCTCTGAGTACTATGTAATGCGTCAGCCTGTCCTATCACTTGATAGCACACATTTTGTGTTAAATCTGGACCTAATGGGAAATGGGGATGAAGGGATTATGGCAGTAGCCGGATATGAGTATGAAAACTTCTGGCAGAAACTGGTAGATGTAAATGAAAAGATAAAGGCAGTCCCTAAAGTAAGTAGAAGAAGAAACCGCCCTAATAGCGATCACTTCTTCTTTGTTGAGAAAGGTGTACCTGCCCTGTTTTTATTCACCCTGGGCGGGCTACCTCATTATCATGATGTGAATGACAGACCGGAAGTACTAACGTTAGAGAAGTTTCAGGACGTATATGACCTGCTTCTGGCCTGGCTCAATGTCTTGTAGGAATTACCTCAATTCTCCTAATAACTCTTTGGCTGGCGTATTGAACTCATGTCCATTATTTCCAGCAATCTCCTCCAGCACTTTTAGTGCCTCTTCCCGGTTATGGTCTTGTACATGTGCTAATGCCAGGTACCACTCAGCTCTAGGTCCCATAATTCCATCATTCTCTATTACCTTTTTGAAGTCAGAAATTGCCATAGACGTTTGCGTAGACCTAAGGTAAATA
>JBCBKZ010000565.1:0-4157 GCA_038520955.1 Bacteroidota bacterium
AAGTTGTGGAAGGGCTGTATCCGTTCCCATACCTTTTCATCTAGGTGCCCGTCTGCTTCTATTTCCGTTGGGAAGAAAGGTATTTGCTGGGCGTGGGTAAGGAGAACTGTCCCACTAAGGAGCAGTACGCCTATTATTCCTCTGAGTAGTAATGAGACTTGTTGCATTTGAGTTAGGGGTAATCAGAAAGTGAATCCCCAACTTAGGGGACTGGAGAGTAGGAAATGAGGAAAGTAGAAGTAGGGAGTTGTTAAGTAGATGATGGCAGGAAAAGCTACTGAAAGCCTGCATTGAGAGAAACTTAGGCAGAGGGGATTCATTCGTCTACAAAACAGCTTTACTCGTATACTTGTGAGCTGAGGGTATGACCAAATTATCTATTTTAACTGGATGCGGGAGTTTCTAAAACATGCCGGGATATGGATAGGCGTCTATATAGTGTACACCTACATGTCCTCCTATTATGATGATATCAGGATCATTGCGCAGGTAAATATCCTGAACGTTTCTCTCTTCATGGCGGCTTTCTATCTCTTGAAGCATGTACAAATCCCCTTTCTTTATGAGCGAAAAAAGGTAGCCCTCTTTGTGGTGAGCCTACTGGTTTCCTCCTTTTTATTGAGTGCGTTTTGCAGGATGAACGGCTACCTATGGATGGATGTGCTCAATGGGAAGGATCCTGATGCTATCCCCTTCATGACACCCGGCTCATACATTCTCAAAAGCATTCGATTTTATACCCCGGCCCTCGCCTTTCTGGCATGGGAGGCACATCTGGCCAGACGGAAAGATCTGGATAGAATGCGGCTGCTTGAAAGGGAAAAGGTTACTAATGAGCTGAAGTTTCTCAAGGCGCAGATTAATCCTCACTTCCTCTTCAATACCCTGAATAACCTCTACTCTTACGTACAAACTCAGTCTCCCAAGGCACCCAAGATGATTATGTACCTGTCCGGCATCCTCGATTATGTTTTGTATAAGAGCCAGCAGGATAAGGTGCCCTTGAAAGATGAGGTAGATACCATCAAGAAATTTATCCAGTTAGAGAGTATCAGGTATGGAGAAAGGCTACAAGTTCATTTGAAAGAAGACTTTAATGGCCACTCCTATATTTCTCCTCTTATTCTGCTTTCTATAGTGGAGAATGCGTTTAAACATGGGGCTAGTGGCGACATACATTCTCCGACCATTGACATAGAAATTACAGATGATGAGGACTCCATTTATTGTTCTGTCTGGAATACTAAAAGCCAATACGCAGGAGAATTGAATGATGCGTATAAAGAAGGAATAGGGTTGAAAAATCTGGTGAGGCAGTTAGACCTGATTTATCCTGAGAAATATAAGCTTAAGGTAGAAGATGAAAAAGATAGCTTTAGCTTGAGCCTTCAATTACAGTCAATGCATGAATAAGATCAGATGTTTGTTGGTAGATGATGAACCGCCTGCTTTAGAACTGCTGGGCAAATATGCCTCTATGATAGAGCAGATAGAGGTGGTGGGAACCAATTCAAGTGCCATTGAGGCATTTGATTTCCTGAGTAAGGAAAGGGTAGATCTGATCTTCCTGGATATCCAGATGCCAGTCCTAAATGGCATAGACTTTCTCAAGTCTCTCCAACATCCTCCGGCCGTCATTCTCACCACTGCCTACAGAGAATACGCCTTGGATGGATATGACCTGGATATCATAGACTATTTGCTAAAACCCATTCCTTTTGAGCGGTTTTTGCGTGCTATAGAGAGGTTCAAAGCCAAACAGACAGCTTCTCCTCCTTCTCTATCAAACGAACCATCCAAAGAGGCTGAATTTTTCTTTTGTAAGGTGGACCGGACGCAACATAAAATCTACTTTGATCATATTCTCTATGTGGAGAGCCTAAAGGATTATGTGAGAATACACACCACTGAACGTGCCTTTGTGGTAAAAGGGAATTTAGGGTCCTATATGAAGGTCCTGCCTCATGATAAATTTACGCGTGTCCATCGTTCCTTTGCGGTAGCTAATAAGTCCATCACTGCATATAACCCAAGAGAGGTAAGGGTGGGAGATAAGAAGATCCCCATAGGAGGAAGCTATAAACTGTCCTTCCAAAAGGTTATGTACCAACAGTTTCCTAAATCCTGATTATCTTATAGGAGCCACCTTCCTAACCCCTAACACCATGAAAGAATACTTCGTCAAAGAGCTGCTTAGGATCAATCCTTCATTCTCCCAGGAAGAGATAGACTTGGGGATGGATCAGTTCGAAAGTAAATCCTTCAAAGCTAAGGATATCATTTCTCGAGAAGGGCAGTTTGCAGAGTATCTTTTTTTCGCAGATAGTTCCATTACCCGCTGTTATTACCATGATCAGGAAGGAGAGGAAAGTACTCTTTGGATGAAGCCTGAACGTACCTTTATTGCAGAGTATAAGAGCTTCACTTCAGGAGAAAATTCTCGCTTCAACCTCCAGTTTTATGAAGACACGGAGGTGCTCATGATTAGGAGAAAGGATTTACTAGCACTATTTCAGACTTCAAATAACTGGGCGATTTTTGGGGTACATCTGACTGAGCAATTACATGCTACCCTCATAGATGTGTTTGTGAATCTCCTGGCCAACGATGCTACGAGTAACTACCGCTATATAGAGTATGCTTTCCCTCGCTTCCTGCAGGTAGCTCCTTTGAAGGACATAGCTTCCATGCTGCAAATTTCTCAGGTAAGCCTGTCCCGGATCAGGTCAGGAAACCAACTGAAAGCCTGATTTTTTAACAAATGTAAAATGGATTGATCGTCAGTTTACCCAGCTTTGGGCCAGCTCTGAAACCAAACTGACATGAGAAACTATCTCTTAATTCTTTTTATTATGACAAGCATATCTACGGTAGCACAGCAGGGGAAAGCCACCACAGAAAAGAAGACCTTCAAGCGCACTACCTCCATCAGTCAAATCATTCAGGCAGATCCATCTGTGGTATGGGGGCTGTTAACTAATGCTTCGGACTTTACTCGTTGGAACTCCACCATCGTATCCTTAGAAGGAGAAATCAGAGAGAATGCCAAAATACGCCTGAAGAGTACCCTTGATGAGAGCCGAACCTTTAAGCTCAAAGTGAAAGAGTTGCTTCCTGAGCAAAAACTGGTCTGGGGTGATGCTATGGGAAAAAGAGTTTACACCCTGGAGCGAAAAAACGGAGGAACTTACTTTAACATGACAGAAAAAATAGGAGGCCCCATGTTCCCTTTATTTGCTAACAAGATCCCTTCCTTTGATGAATCCTTTGAGCAGTTTACGGCTGACTTGAAAAAGGAGGCCGAGAGAGTAGCCCAGGCAAAGTAGTTATTCTGGCAGATGATAGGTGATATAGACGTTTCTTTCTTCAGCTAAGTAGTATGGAATCTGAATAAGGAATTGTACTAGCTTTAGAAGAAGATAGATACTTGAGAAAACATAGTATAAGAGACTTGTGTTTTCTCTTCACACCTGTGAATGATGAGACTAACTGCCTTTTTGTTAGGGATTTCCTTACTGATGTCTTCCTGCGCGACTATACTCAATTCAAAGTATAAGAAGGTCTCTGTCTACACCCCTGAGCCTGCCAATATCATTTTTGAGAATGATACCATAAAAACCCTCCAGACTAAGGTTAGGATTTATACGCCCAGGCAGAAAGGTCCTCTCGTTTTCCAGACTGACATGGGTAATTCCATAACAGAGTTTAGGATATCTTCAAAGGTCTCCCCTGCTTATTTAGGAACTATCTTTTATATGTGGCCCCTGGCTTTCTTTGATAGTAAAAGCCCCAAGATGTATACCTATCCTTCCCGATTATATCTTGGGCAGGATGATGTTCAAAGTAAAGCCTATCTGAAGCGGGAGACTAGTCAGAAAGGAGATCTTCGGCTACATCTATCCCTTCCCTATCTCAATAACTTTGTGGTAAGGCCAGAGAATGAGTCCCCCAAGATTAATACAGGCTTTTGGGGAATGAGTGTGGGTCTGGACTACCATTATGCTCAGAAGCAGTTCCTAAGTGCAGGAGTAAGTGGGACAGCCGACATTTTCTTTCCCGTAATTGCAGCATTAAGTCCATACCCAAGAGAGAATCTGCCAACCTTATGGTTATGGGAAAGACTGACTATACCAGAAGTCAAAAACTCTTGTTCTCCC